>JALZAE010000188.1 GCA_030948535.1 Gemmatimonadota bacterium
ATCTCAAGCTGCGCGCGCTCAACATGCAGCCGACGACGCCCGGCGAGCGCGAGGAAGTCTACTGCACCAAGGTCGGCACGACGCATCCCGACGAGATGTACATCGTCGGTGGACACATGGACGGCCACGGCTGGGGCGAGGCGGCGAACGATGATGGATCGGGGACCGCGCTCGTGATGGAGCTGGCGCGCATTTTCAGCTCGCCCGATGTAAAGACGGAGCGCTCGATTCGCTTCGCGCTCTGGAACAACGAAGAGACCGGCCTCAACGGCGCACGCGCGTATGTCGCGCAGCGGCAGGCGCTGCAGGGGAAAGAGGAGCCGGCCGGCTCGGGGAAATATCCCGAGCCCAAGTGGCTCGGGATGATCCAGCATGACATGATGATGTTCGATCACGGCATGCCGCACGCCGACGGCACGCTGAGCAAGGAGCAGCGCCCTGAAGCGGACGTCAACATCGAGTTCCAGTCGAGCGCGAAGATGTCAGCGGAGGCGCAGAAGCTCGCCTGGTTCTTCCATTCCGCGAATGAGAAGTACGCGACGGATTATCCCGCCGCCGTCGGACCACATATGACCAACACCGACAGCGCTCCGTTCCAGGACATCGTCGCCGCGATCAGCCTCCGCGAGAACGAGCGCGGTCGCGAGATCGGCGCGGGGTGGGACCCGCACTGGCATCAACCGACCGACGTCTACTCGACCTTCACCGACAAAGATTTCCGGCTCGGCCTGAACGCGGCGCAGACGACGCTTGGGGCGATCGGCCAACTGGTTGGGGCGACGATCAAGAGGTAGCGATCAGCTTGCAATCGGACGGCCGCGCTCGGGTTGGTCATCGCGTCGTGCGCGTGATCGACCACGCGCGAGCTGTCAGGCGGTCGCGGCGGCGTCGGCGTCGTGCGAGTGATCGATCACGTGCGAGCTGTCCTGCGCCGGATGATCGTCGGCCGGATGCGCGACCGCCTCGACCGCGTGCGTCTCGCCATCGTGCTCGTTCGCGTGCACCTCGTAGCCCCCGACGTGCGACGTATCGGCGACGGCGACGACGTTGCTGTGGGTGCCTTCGTTCTCGACCTGCGTGTGCAGTAGGACGTTGAGCGGGAACGGGAGCGACGAGGGATGCTGTAACTGGTCGTGCTCCTCCTGCGCCTTGTGCAGCCGATCCTGGGCCGCCTTCTCGACGCGCAGGTCCGCGTTCTCCCGCTCGAGCTTCGCAGCCTGATCCTCCAGATCTTTCGCGTGCTGCAGCCTCGCCTGGTGCTCCGCTTCTTCCTGCGCCTTGACGTCGACGACGGGCCTATCGGCGCTGTGGCTGTTGCTATGGATGCTGTTGGCCATTGCGGTGTCCTCGTGGGAGTGGCGGTCTTCCATTAGAGGCGCGGACGGGGTGGCCTCGCGGATCATGGATGGCGCGTCGCGATGTGGCAAGGTCCGCGGGATCGGCCGCGCATCACTCCCACGCAATGCGCTAGCCGGGTCCAACCGCGTCGCGAAGGAAGCAAGCGAAGGAGAGGAGTGCCTAGACCTACGGAACGCGCGCAGGAAACCAGGATGACTCAAAACTCCAGTTCGCGCTCACTAGGTGAGCATTACCCCCATTCGCGTTTACAACGTAGATGGTGCTGTGCGGCTGCGACGGGGAATCCGAGTACGTGAACGTGTAGCTGAGCTGCGAACCATCAGGGGACCAAGCCGGTTCGTTGCCTGACAGGGTCACGAGGTGCGCGTTCGCGCCGTCTGCATCGGCAACAAAAATACCATCGGCTCCAAGCCCACCGGTCCCGCGATGAAACGCGATCTTGTTGACCGCCCGCGACCAGTTTGGTTTTTCGTCGCGGCCGGCTTCGGTATTGGGGATTTGAGCAATAGAAGTTCCGTCGATCGCCGCGATACAGACACGATAGCCTGAGAAGGCCACCGGATGTGCGAGCGAGCGGCAATCGAATGCGAGTCGTCTCCCGTCGGGCGACCACGTAGGATTCGCACCGAACATGTCATGGTAGCCAATTGTGTGCAGTCCGCTACCGTCGATGTTGATCACGCAGGGCCGCAACTCACCGTCGCTCGGGTCGGCGCAGGCCAGCGCGATCTGGCGGCCATCGGGCGACCACTCGATCTGGGTCTCGTACATTCGAATCGGCGCGCTGATGTTCACCGGATTCGACCCGTCTGAGTTGGCGATGACGATCTGGTCGGTGAGCTGCGCGGTGCCAACCGTGTACGCTATGCGCCGTCCGTCGGGCGAAGCAGTGGCCGAGAAGACGCCGGGCGAGGCAGTGGTAAGTATGGTGTACCCTGATCCATCCGCGCCGATGACACCGACCTCCTGAGGTCCTTGGTTGGCGGTAACCATGACAATTTTGTCGACGAGTGTTGGGCTTGGCGCGGCCGATGAGTCGCCACACGCAACGGCAGCAAAGGCGACCATCGCGAGGGTAGAGCGCGTTACGCTCGTGCGGGCGCTATTTGTGGAATAGCCGAACGGCCCGCGAGGCGCGACGATTCCGTAACGGCGAAGAATGCGCATAAAAGACACTCGTGAAAATGATCGGAGCAGGTGTGGCGACGCCCGCCGCAAACGCAAGGCTACAGCTTCTCGGCCATCTCGTACCGCGCCAGCGTCCGCACCGCCATCACCATCGCGCCGGCGAAGATGATCCCGCCCATCGTCCACACCGTGGCCGCCGACACGCTCGTCAACTTCGCCATCGACTCGGCCGAGCTGGCGTGCTGCGCCACCGACAATGCGAACTCGCGGATGCTGAGCGACCGCAATCCCGGAATGTCGCGCGACAACACTTCCTCGACGATGACGATGTAGAGCAGCGCGATGACCAGTGCGCGCTTCGAGCTCAGACCGAGCAAGAGGAAGAGCGCGCAGTAGAGCAGAGCGCCCGCCCCGATGCCCACCGCGAACGACAGCACCATCGAAAAAAGAACGGCTCCGGGATCGACGATCAGCCACGGCAGCAGCACGGCCGGCACCATGATCGCCGCGGTCGATAGCAGGGCGACGACGTATTTCGACAGCACCATCTGCCAGCGCTGTACCGGCTTCACCAGCAGATAGACGATGGTGCCGTCGTCGATCTCGCCGCCGAAGGCCGACGTGCCGAACACCGACAGATGTCAGATTTCTTGAACTACACTGTCGCCTGACGACCGACCGCGAAATCCGGCGCACTTCAACAACATCAAAGATTACGCAGATGGACGCAGATCTACGGGCACGGAGAAGCTGAGGCCGACTTCTCTGTCCAATGTGAGAAGTCTGCGAACTCTGCCAAATCTTTGTTGAGCTTGGTGTGCTGCTGAGGTGGGCCCAAGCAGATACGAGCCAACCCAAAGAATGATTCAAGCTGCGCGCTCGTAACAGCGAAGTATCTTTGGGATCAGTCGGTCTAGCAGTCGCTGACATCCGACATCTGACATCCCCCACCCCAAAGACTGAATGTCCCTCGCCGACGAGCTACGTACCACCCGCGATTGGCGAAAGACAGATCTCACCGAGACGCCCGACCTGTCCACCATCTTCTCCGGCCAGGATCTGCGAGGCGTGGACTTCAGCGGCGCGAATCTGACGGGAGCGAATTTCAGCAACGCGAGTCTGGCCGGCGCGCGATTCGAGTGGGCAAAGCTCGCGCACGCGGACTTTACCGGTGCCAGCGGACTCGTTGGCGCACAGTTCGCGCGCGCGGATCTCACGGGCGTACGTCTTCCGGCCACGGTCAAGTTCGTCGCCGCCGACGCCGCGAGCGAGATCGCCGAAGGAACGAGCAAGCTCTTTCTCAGCGTAATGCTCGTCTGCGCCTATTCGTGGCTGACCATTAGCTCGACGCTCGACTCCAAGCTCCTCACCGACACCGCCGTCTCGAAGTTGCCCGTCGTCAACGCCGACATCCCGATCGTCAATTTTTTCACGCTCGTTCCGATCGTCCTCGTCGGGATGGCGCTCCTCTTGATGCTGCAAGCGCAGCGGCTCTGGTCCGCGATCGCGGAAGCGCCGTCAATCATGCCCGACGGCTCTTCGATGTCCGATCGCGCCGCGACGTGGGTACTCGGCGCCTGGGCCGCGGAGCGCATCGCGCCGCCCGAGCGGCGCGGCGTGCTCGCCAAGCTTCAGGCGCGGCTCTTCGTCATCATCGGCTGGTGGCTCGTGCCCGCGACGGTCGCCTGGTTCTGGGGCCGATATCTGCACCGCCACGAGTGGTCCGGCACGCTGATCCAACTGCTCGCACTCACCATCGGCTGCGTCGCCGCGGCCGGCTTTCTGGATCTGGCGAGCGAGACGCTGCCGCGATCCTCCGAGCGCCGCGACCGCACGAAGTGGCGCCCGTGGCAGACACGGTTGCGGCCGTACGCGCCCGCGCTCGCGTGCGCGGTCGTCGTTCCGCTCCTCTTCGGCTTCCTGTCGTACTCCGCGATCAACGGCGTGCATCGCGGCGCGGCGACGGGCGCGGTGACGGAGCAGATCGCCGACGCGCGC
>JALZAE010000202.1 GCA_030948535.1 Gemmatimonadota bacterium
AGCTCGGTGGCGTTCGGCGACTACATGACGGGCGCAAACCACGTTCTGCCGACGGCGGGCATGGCGCGTCTGTATTCCGGACTGTCCACGCTCGATTTCGTGAGGTGGACGACCTATCAACGCGTGTCTCCGGAGGCGGCGGCGCGACTAGCCGCCGATGTCGGCATCTTCGCCGACGCCGAGGGATTGCCGGGACACGCCGCGGCAGCACGCGCATGGGAGCGGTCGCCATGAGCACGCACCTAAGAGAAGTAGTGATCTACGCGCCGGACGAAACGCCATGCGCGATCGATCTGAGCGACAACACGAATCTCTGGGGGATGCCGCCGGCGGCGCGCATCGCCATCGCGAACGCGGGACCGGCGGTCCGCTATCCATCGGCGTACTGCGGCGAGCTCAAGCGCGCGCTCTCGTCGCACTTGGGCGTCGATGCCGCGATGATCGTGACCGGATGCGGCTCGGACGATGTGCTCGACTCGGCGATGCGCGCATTGGGAAATCCGGGGGACACGATCGCGTATCCGGAGCCCACCTTTACGATGATCCCAACGATCGCGCGCGTGAACCGGCTCGTGCCGGTCGGCATCGCCCTGCGCTCCGACTATACGATCGACGTCGACGCGCTGCTCGCGGAGCGCGCGCAGATCACGTATCTGTGCTCGCCCAACAACCCGACCTCGACGGCGATCGCGCGCGCGGACCTCGAGCGGGTCGTCAACGCCGCGGCGGGGATCGTCATCATCGACGAAGCGTACGCGGAGTTCGCCGGCGCGAATTGCATCGACTTGCTTGGCACAAGCGACCGGCTTTTCATCACGCGCACGATGTCCAAAGCGTTCGGGTTGGCGGGATTGCGCATCGGCTACGGCGTTAGCTCCGCCGTGTTGGCAACCGAAGTGGAAAAATCACGCGGCCCATACAAGGTCAACGCGCTCGCCGAATGCGCCGCCGTCGCCGTGTTGCGCAATGGAATGTCGTGGGTGCGCGACACCGTGGCCGAATCGATCTCGGTGCGCGCGCGTTTGACGCGCGAGTTCGGTCGCCGCGGATTCGGAGTAGCGCCATCCGCGGCGAACTTTCTCTTCGTGCCGACGGCGGACGCCCGCGAGATCGCGAGGCGATTGCGCACGCGCGGCGTGGCCGTGCGCGTCTTCGATGCGCTCCCGACCTTTGGCTCCGCGCTGCGGATCACGGTCGGACCTTGGCCGGCGATGGATCGCTTGCTTGCCGCGCTCGACGGTGACGACGCGTGAGAGTCACCGTGTTCGACTACGGGGCGGGCAATCTCCACTCGTTGCTCAAGGCGATCGCTCTGGCGGACGTCTGCGTACGCGTCGAGACGGATGCGGCCGCCGCGGTGCGCGATACGGACGCGCTCGTGCTGCCCGGCGTGGGGGCATTCGGCGCGGCGGCGCAGCGGCTCGCGCCCGGGCGCGACGCGATGCGTGCCGCGCTCGAAGCGGGATTGCCGGCGATCGGTATCTGCCTCGGCATGCAACTGCTGTTCGACGCCAGCGACGAGGGCGAGGGCGCAGGGCTCGGCCTTCTCGCCGGTCGCGTGACGCGGCTCGACGCAGAGCGCGCTCCGCAGATTGGATGGAACGAGATCGAGGACGCGCACGACGCATTGTTCGACGACGCACCCCTCCCAGTCGCCTACTACGCCAATGGCTTCGTCTGCCGGCCGGCCGACGCGTCATGCGTGCGGGCCTGGAGCACGCACGAGGCCGACCGGTTTCCAGCCGTGGTCCGGCGCGGCAACGTGGTGGGCGTGCAGTTTCATCCGGAAAAAAGCAGCGTGCCGGGCGTGCGCTTGCTTCGCGCGTTCTTTCTGCAGTCGAAGCTCCGCCGATGATCGCGATTCCCGCCATCGATCTCCGCGACGGCGCCTGCGTGCAGCTGGTCGGCGGTGAGTATGCGGCGGAGCGCGTCCGGCTCAGCGACCCGATCGCCGTCGCGCGCCAGTGGACGGATCTCGGGTTTCATCGGCTGCACGTCGTCGACCTCGACGCCGCAACCGGACGTGGCAGCAACAGTGATCTCGTGCGCGCGTTGATCCGGGAGACGCCGGCATCGATTCAAGTGGGCGGCGGCGTGCGCGAGGTCGATGCGATCGCGCGCCTGTTGGCGGAGGGCGCCGAGCGCGTGACCGTAGGAACTCGCGCGATCGAGGACCGTGAATGGCTCGGCCTGGCGTGCTCGACGTTTCCGAATCGGATCCTCGTCGCTGCCGATGTTCGCGAGCGCAGCGTCGTCACCCATGGATGGTCGCGCACGCACGCGCGCGACATTCTCGAGGTGATCGACGAGCTCAATGACTTTCCATTGGCCGCCCTGCTCGTGACGGCGGTCCATCTCGAGGGGCAAATGATGGGAACCGATCTCGTGTTGATGGATGACGTCGTCCAACGGTCGCGCCACGCCGTGCTGGCCTCGGGCGGGATCGCGACGATGCAGGATCTTCGCGCGCTCGAGGATCGCGGCGTGGCGGGGGCGGTTTTGGGGATGGCCTTGTACACGGGCGCGCTCGATGCGCGTGCCGTGGCCGACGAGTTCGCTGAGCCTGGGCGGAGCCATCGCGTATGAGCATCGTGACACGCAAGACGAACGAGACCGATGTCCGAGTGGACCTGTCCATCGGCGCGGGCGCGGCGTCCGTCGATACGACGGTCCCATTTCTCGATCACATGTTGGCCACATTCGCGCGATACGCCGAACTCGATCTCACGGTGCAGGCGACCGGAGACCTTCGCCATCACCTCATCGAGGACGTGGCGATCGCCTGCGGGCTCGCCCTCGCCGCGGTGACGCCCGAGCGCGCGGCGCGCTACGGCGAGCGCGTCGTGCCAATGGATGACGCGCTCGTGCAGGTCGCGCTCGACCTTGGCGGACGTCCGTACTACGCGGGCCGGCTGCCGAGCTCGCTTTACGATCACTGGATGCGCTCGTTCGCCGACCATGCGCGGGCGACGGTGCACGTGCGCGTGCTGCGGGGCACCGATCGCCATCACGTCGTCGAGGCGGCGTTCAAAGCGCTCGGCTTCGCGGTACGCCAAGCATTGGTGCAGGGCGATGCCGTGTTCAGCACGAAAGGCGCCGTGCGCGTGACGGGCGAGGACTGATGTTGTCCAAGCGCGTCATCGTCTGCCTCGACGTCGAGGGCGGACGCGTCGTAAAGGGCACCCGTTTCGTTGCCCTGCGCGACATCGGCGATCCGGTCGCGCTGGCCGAGCGATACGAAGAAGAGGGGGCGGATGAAATCGTCTTCCTCGACATCTCGGCGAGCGCAGAGGGCAGAGCGACGCTGCTCGACGTCGCGCGCCGTACCGCCGAAAGGCTCTTTGTGCCTCTCACGATTGGTGGAGGGATTCGGACGGTGAGCGATGTTGGCGATACGCTGCGTTCCGGCGCGGACAAGGTGAGCATGAACAGCGCGGCGGTCGAGCGGCCGGAGCTGCTTACGGAATCCGCCGAACGATTCGGCGCGCAGTGCGTGGTCGCGAGCATCGACGCCAAGCGTGAGGGTGATGGGTGGCGCGTCTACACACACGGTGGCCGCAAGGTGGCCGGTCTCGACGCAGTCGCCTGGGCGCGCGAGGTGGTCGCGCGCGGCGCCGGCGAGATCCTGCTCACCAGCATCGATCGAGATGGCGCGCGGACGGGCTACGACATCGAGCTCACGCGGGCCGTCTCGAGCGCGGTGCGCGTGCCGGTGATCGCGTCGGGCGGCGCGGGCTCGGCAGCCGATGTGTGCGACGTCTTGCGCGACGGCGGCGCGGACGCGGCGCTCGTAGCCGGCATTCTTCACGATGGTGTCACGACGGTTCGCGACATCAAACGCGCCCTGTCCACCGCGCGCATTCCGACGCGGGCGGTCGCGTGACCATGGCAAAGATCGCAATGAACTTGGATTCCCTCGATTTCACCAAGGGGGGCGGACTCGTCACGATCGTGACGCAAGACGCGCTGACGGGCGCTGTACTGATGGTCGCGTACGCCGATCGTGAGGCGCTCGAGCGGACGATGGTGACGGGTGAGATGCACTACCGCTCACGAAGCCGAGGCCTGTGGCACAAGGGAGCGACGAGCGGCAACGTGCAGCGCGTCGTATCGCTCACCGCGGATTGTGACGGCGATGCGGTTCTTGCGCGAGTGACACCGGCAGGTCCGGCATGTCACACGGGTACGGACAGCTGCTTTGGCGAAGCACATCAGGTGAGCGATGAGCTGTCGGCCCTCGATGCCACGATTGCCAATCGGGCGTCGACTTCCACTGAGCTCGGCGCGACGCCGCCGAGCTACACCCAGCGACTCCTTGGCGACCGCAATCTCCGGCTCAAGAAGATTGGAGAGGAAGCGGCGGAGCTGGTGACAGCGCTTGCCGACGCCGACGCATCACGCGCAACGGAGGAGGCCGCGGACCTTCTATACCACACGCTCGTCGCCTTGCGCGCGGCGGGCGCGTCGCTCGATGATGTACGCCGCGTTGTCGCCGCGCGGCATCGCTAGCCGAGCGCCGGGTGTCCGGTCGTATCCCTGCGGCTCACGCCAGCAACTGACTCCCGGGCACCGTGAAAAACTCTGTGAACTCGCCGAGCACGAGCGTGTCGAGCAGCGCCGCAGCCTCGACCAGCCGCGCGCCTGCATCCGGCAGCGCTTGCACTCGGGCGAGTTCGCGGTCGCGAACCGCCAGATAATACTCACCGGTCACTGTGCCCCCGCCGGCGATTGCGCACCGTGCCGGATCCGCTGCCAGAGCTGCGTCCGCGAGATCTCGGCCGTCGCGGCATCCTCCATCAGGTTGTGGATCGCGACGGCACCCGAGCCACGCAAGCCATGCCTCGATGTACAACAGCGCGACCTCGACGTTCACTTGGATGCCTTCGGCCGTGATCTGTCCGCCGGCGACGGTAGCATCGATCAATTGAGAAGCGGTCGTCCGCACGGCGCGCATGAAGGGCACCGTCATCGTCAGCTGCGCGCGATCGGGCAACAGCTTGTCGCTTCGTGACCGGAACGTCTTGATGAAGCTGAAGAGATAGTCCCAGCGTCCCGCGTTCAGCCCGGCGGCGTGCTCGCGCAGCTCGTAGAGGATCTCCTCCATCTCGAACGCGGCCGGCAGCGTCTCGATCACACCGTCGCGCGGATACTGCCGCGGGGAACGCCGAGCGCTTCCTGTGCCGCGATGAAGACGTCGTTCCACAGCCGCGCTTCGCGGTGACTCTCCATCTTCGGGAGGTAGAAGTAGGGGCCCGATCCACGCGCGGGCAGCTCCCGCGCGTTGTGAAAGAAGAACAGACCAAAGTCGACGAGACTCGCGGACGCGGCGTCGCCGTCGATCAGGATGTGCAGCTCATCCAGATGCCAGCCGCGCGGGCGAACGACAAGTGTCGCGGTGGAATCCGCCAATCGATACGCTTTTCCGCCGACGTCGAGCGCGAGCGTCTTGCGCACGGCGTCGATCAGATTTCGCTGTCCGTCGACGATGTTATGCCAAGTGGGAGAACAGGAATCCTCGAGGTCGGCCATGAAGACGCGCGCGCCGGAGTTGAGCGCGTTGATCATCATCTTCCGGTCGACGGGGCCGGTGATCTCGACGCGTCTGTCGTTCAGGTCCGCCGGCGCCCGCGCCACCTGCCATGCGGCGGCGCGGATCGCCGCGGTCTCCTTCGGAAAGTCGAACGCAGCGTCCGCCTGCACCCCGGCAAGCTCGGCGCGCCGAACGCCGCGCTCACAATTGGTCCGCTTCCGTCGAGCCGGTCAGCGCCGTCGTCGTCGCCGCGCGGCTGCTGATCACCTGGGATACCTCGTCGAAGTAGCCCGTGCCGACTTCCCGCTGATGCCTGGTCGCCGTGTACCCGTTTCCCTCGGACGCGAATTCGGCTTCCTGCAGCTCCGAGTACGCGGTCATGCCGAGCTCGCGGTAGCGCCGTGCCAGCTCAAACATGCCGTGATTCAACGAGTAAAATCCTGCCAGTGTGACGAACTGGAATTTGTAGCCCAACGCGCCGAGTTCGCGCTGAAAACTCGCGATCGTCGCCGCGTCGAGCTTCTTCTTCCAATTGAAGGACGGCGAGAGTCGGCGACGATCGGCGCGAACCATTCGTGCGTGCCGCGCGCCCCCTCGACCGCTTCGACCTCGTCCGCGCGGATGAGCGCCTGATTGATGCGACGCACCATCGCCGGGACGCTGTTCGCGGGATAAAGGCTTTGATCGCGGTACGTCTGTCCGGCAAGATTGGCGTCCGCGGCGACCTGCCAGCCCCTCAGATAGATGGCCTCGAGTCCGGCGCGCACTTGTTGCACCGCCTGGTTCCCCGTGAGCGCGCCGAGCGCCGCGACGTAGTCGCGCGAAGCCAGCAGCTGCCACAATCGCTCGGCGCCACGGCGAGCGAGCGTGTGCTCGATGCGGACTGAGGCGCGCAGCCGCTCGACGTCGGCCGCGGTATAGGGACGACGGATCCCATCCCACCGCGAGCCAGGTCCCGCGCTCTCATCGGCATTCGTTGTCTGCTGCGGCGTAAGCTCGAGGGTCGGGGTCTTCATGTGCGCATCTTCTGGGGATCTCGAGTGTGAAACGATACGTCCACGGTTTCACACCGGCGAAGGCGCTCCCGTCGCCGCCGAATCTACGCGGGGCATGCGACCTGCTCGGGCGCGGTCGCCGCGACCATGGGGGAACGGGCGAGCGAGCGCCCAACGGCGACTGCGACGAGCTCGACCGACCGCATCAGCGAGCCGAATGCCGCCGGTGTCAACGATTGCTCGCCATCCGAGAGCGCGGTGGCCGGATCGGGGTGCACCTCGACCATCAGCCCATCGGCACCCGCCGCAATGCCGGCGAGCGCGAGCGGGCCGACCAGCGACGCCGATCCCGCGGCGTGACTCGGGTCCACGATGCCCGGCAGATGCGTCTCTCGCTTGATCACCGGAATCGCCGATACGTCGAGCGTGTTGCGCGTCGAGGCCTCGAACGTTCGAATGCCGCGCTCGCAGATGATGACGTTGGGATTACCGCCGGCCAGCACGTACTCCGCGGCGCTCAACAACTCGCGAATGGTGGCGGACATTCCCCGCTTCAGAAGTACGGGCATGCGACCGCGCCCAACTTCGGTGAGCAGCGCGAAGTTCTGCATGTTGCGCGCGCCGATCTGGAGAACGTCGGCGTAGCGCGCGACGAGCTCGACCTGGCGCGGATCGACGACCTCGGTGACGACCGGCAATCCGAATCGATCACGTGTCTCGGCCAGCCACTCGAGCGCCGCGACGCCAAGTCCCTGAAATGCCCGCGGCGAGGTGCGCGGCTTGTATGCGCCACCGCGCAGCATCGACGCTCCGCTCCCGCGCACCGTTCGCGCGACCTCGAGAAGCATGTCCCGTCCCTCGACAGAGCACGGCCCGGCGATCACGACGATCGGTCCGCCGCCCACCGAGACGGCGAGCCCCTGGGCGCCCAGGGGTACTCGCACGATCGCATTCGGAAGCATGGCGCGCGCGGACGTCGGAACAAACGCGGCCGTGCCGCCGGAGAGCGTCGGCGACAGGTGAAGGGCAAGAGAGGCATTTGTCATGATCTGCTCGGCGTCAGTCGTTGAACGGAACACAAAAAAAGGCCCCCGAGAATTCGGGGGCCGGTTGAAGCGGTGTGTGATCGGCGAACTACCGACCTACATGCGCGCCTCGTCCCCCGGAGGACCGGAAGGCGAAGTAATAGAAATAGGTCTGCGCGGAGGCGTGGGCCGTCATAGGTCGCAATATAGGATTGAGCTGCGCACGCGCAAGAGAAGAGCGTTATGTGGTAAGCTCCGAGAATGACGCAGAGCAGTGGCCCGATCAATCTCAGCGACAATGCCTGGGCGGAATGGCTTCGCCACGGCCGATATGCCGGTGATGCCGGGCTCGAACAGCTGCTGCAGCATGAGCTCGCGGAGATACGAGACCGCGTGCTGGATGCCGCCGTGCTGCAGCCGGCCATGACGCTCGTCGACATCGGCGCGGGCGATGGTCTCGTCGCATTCGGGGCAATCGAGCGCATCGGCCCTTCGATGTCCGTGGTGCTCACGGACGTGTCGGCAACGGTGCTCGAGATGGCCGAGAATCGTGCGAAGGAGTTGAAGATCGACGGCCAGTGCCGCTTCGTTCATGGCACGGCTGAGCGCTTGACTGGGATTGCCGATCAACAGGCCGATGCGGCGACGTCCCGCGCGGTGCTCGCGTATGTCAGCGACAAGCTCGCGGCATTCGGCGAGCTCTATCGCATTCTCCGGCCGGGCGGCCGGCTGTCGATCGCCGAGCCGATCTTTCAGGACGCGGCGTACGAGGTCGTCGCGATGGGCGCGGTGCTGCGTACCACGCCTCCCTCCGAGACCGACGTCCTTCAGCTGCTCTTTCGCTGGAGATCGGCGCAGCTGCCGTCGACTGAAGAGGCTGTGCGCGGCAGTCCAGTGACGAACTTCAACGAGCGTGATCTCGTTCGACTCGCCCGGCACGCGGGGTTCGTGGACATCCATCTCGAGCTGCATCTCGATGTCCGCCCGTCGGTCATCACGACGTGGAATCAATTTCTCGATGTCGCGAGATATCCCTGGGCGCCGACGCTCCGCGAGATCTTACGGGACCAGTTCTCGGAGCACGAGCGCGCGTTGCTCGAGATGATGCTCCGACCGCAGATCGAGGCCGGCCAGTCTCTCAGCACAGACGCGATCGCGTATCTCTCGGCGCGGCGGCCGCAGTCCGGCTGACGAGCCGTCGTCCGCGACACGGCGAGATCATCGGCAGCCGTGCGCATGGCGCCGCGACCATCGCCGAGCAGCACGCGGTCGACGAGCGGCCAATGGCGTCCTTCCGCGAGCACGATGTCGAGAGCGCCGTCTCCGTCGATGTCGCCGATGCTCACGTTCGCCGATGTCTCGGAGGTCTGCTCGAGCATCAGCACGCGATCGAATCGAGAGAGGCTGTCGGCGTCCACAAGCGCGCCGGCGTGGATCAGTGCGCGCGCGCGAGTCGCGAATGACGCGGCGATGAAGGCAACCGCGCCGAGAGGGATCGGCCGGTTGTTCATGACGCCAAAGAATGGAGGGCGCTTAGCGCAGAGAGCAATGCCGAATCAGTTGTCCTGCTTTGCCGCTGCTTTCGCCCGGAACGCGTAACGCGCTTGGATCGCCAGAATGAATGGGATGCGGAAGGGATTGAGCGTGCCCGACGCCGCGCCGAAATGCTGGTTCACTTGATAGTGATATGTGCGCGTCACAGGATCGAAACCGGTGACGAAGAGGAGCCGCCGATCCACGGTGGCGTCCTGACCCCAGCCTCGCAGGTTCGTGCTGCCGTGCAGGAGCTCGTCGAGTCCGACGATCGCGTTCAGCGCCGAGACCGAAAGCGTGAGACGCTTCGCGAATTGGCCCGGCGTGAGATTTACTCGAAGATCGAGTCCCGGCACCCACGGGCCGGTGCACCCGTTGCGAATCGCCCTATGTCGGCGCTACGCGCCTCCGCTTGGCGATCTGGTAGGCGGTAATACACATGGTCACCCAGACGCCGCCGGCCAGATAGCCGGCCACCACATCGCTCACGTAGTGAACGCCCAGGTAGAGCCGGCTGAACCCGATCGCTCCAATGAGCAGCATGGCGCCGGCGGCAATCGCGCGCCGCGCCCGCGAGTCTTCAACGTGCTCGAGGAGCAGATAGGCGAGCAGCGTGTAGTCGACGAGCGAATTGAGGGCGTGGCCGCTCGGAAAGCTCCACGATTGCGTATGAATGAATTCGCTCGCACCAGGCGGGCGCACGCGATGAAACAGCAGCTTGAGCGCCCAGTCGATCATGCTGCCCCCGGCGACGGTCACGGTCCAGATGATGAAGCGGAGCCACGCCCGCCGCACCGCGAAGATGATGGCGACGATGAGGCCCATCGCGTACAACACCGGCGAGCCGAGCGCGGTGATGATGGCGAAGATCATCTCGCCCGACTCGGTGTTGTGCGTCTTGGACCATGCGGCCACCGCGAAGTCGAGCCGCGAGAGTCCATGCTTCTCGGGGAAGGCATCGGCCAGCGCGAGAAATCCCCACATGAGCAGCACGCTGATCACGAACGCAACGACCAACTGAATCACCAGACCGGTGCGTGCTCCGTGCGCGGTGACCAGCTTGTCGTACGCTTTCGGAAAACGGTGCTGAACTCGATGCGACAGGTCCTTCCGTTCGCTCACCGCACATCTCCGAACGACCAGACGAGTCGCACACCGGGTCCAGCGCTCTGGTCACCGGCGCCCGGTGCAATGCTTGGCACGCCGAGCAGCCATCGGTCGAGCCGGTTGCCGGCGTGCGTGTGGTTGAAGCGGTAGACCTTGAGCCCGGTGAAGGTGCCGACGCCGGCGCCCATCAGCACGTCGCTCGCCCAATGCGCGTTCGAGTACAACCGCGCGAGGCCGATGACGGTCGCTCCAGTGTACATCACCGGGCCGATGACCCATTTCGATCGCGGCCACCAGTGCGCGGTCTCGAGTGTGACGACCGTCGCCGCGGCGAACGCGGCCGTCGCGTGTCCCGATGGAAAGGAGCTGAATCCGCCGCGGTATCCTCGGCCGAACGAAAAGTCGTCGGGATCGTCGACGCCCGCGCGATACGGCCGCTGGCGTCCGGTGAGATCCTTGAGAAGCGCCGTGACACCGGAGCTCAGCACGATCGCCTCGGTGCCGTGTAGTCCGAGATCGGCCATGCGATCGATGTGTGCCAGGCGGCCCACGCCGTACATCCCCACGCCGATCAGGATCGTGCCCGGGTCGCCGATCTTGTTGAAGAGATCGGCCGCGCGTTTGGTCGCACGGTCGGCCTGGGTGCCCGGCTCCTGCAGCTCCTGCGCGATGCGATGATCGAGGGGAAACATCGCGATGGTACCGGCCGCGAAGGCCGCGAGGATGAATGGATCGGCGGGAGTGAACAAGGAGCTGTGCGTGACCTTGCCGCTCTTCGTCGTGTCGGTTACGACCTGCGCGAGCAACGCGGACGGCAGACACATCATGAGTGCGACGCGCACCGCCATTCGATTCATCATGCCGTCCTCTTAGCCGGAGCTCTGAGACTTCAGTCGTTCAGCAAGTACAGGTCATGCAGACTTCATGCTGGGCGCACGATCCGCGCCGATCGCGCGCTCCAGTCCTTCGTGCGCGCTCGGCGTCGCCGGCACCCACTCGCTCGCCTGCTTCAACCTTTCATTGGAGATGCGGAGCGAGCGCGAGAGCGTCTCGCCGAGTGATCCGCCGAGCTTCGCCATCCATGGCGGCAAGAACTTCGGCGGTTTCACATTCAGCAAGCGCGCGACGTGCTCCGTGATGGCGTCGCGGCGCATTGGCGCATCGTCGACGACATTGTAGGTGCCGCTGGGGACGGTGAGCGCGGCGGCAGCGGCCGCTGCGGCGTCCTCTTGCGTAACGAGTGAGACGAACCCCTCTCGACGACCGAAGAAGGGTGCCCAGCCTCGACGGATCGATCCGACTATCTGCTCCGCGAACGCATCGCCGGGTCCGTACAGGAGCGCGAAGCGCAGCACGACCGCCGTCGCGCCAGTGCGAGCGACGCGCGCGGCTGAGGCTTCGGCGTCCAGCGTGGAGCGATTGTATCGCGCTGCCTTCGGCGGAACTGCCTCATTGATCCAGGCATCGCCCGAATCGGGATAGATGAGCGCGAACGATTCCTGGATGAACCGGGCGACGCCGGCGGAGATCGCCGCATCGGCGAGGAGGGCCGAGCCCTCGCGGCGAACGTGGTCCATCTCCTTCCACGCGCCCGGCAAGAACATTCGACTCGGAGGGGGAACGCGCGTGGCGACATTGATCACGACGTCGTGACCGAGCATCGCTTGTTTGATCTTCGGCGCGTCGAAGAGATCGATGGCAGCCGGCGTCATCCCTTTGCTCGCGAGCGCGGACAATCGCTCGCTTGCCCGGCCGATTCCGGTAACGGCATGGCCCTGGGCCAGCAGTGCAGGCACCACCCGCCGTCCAAGCACTCCTGTCGCTCCGGCGACGAACACGCGCATGAGGCACCATAACGCATTGGAACGAATGATGCCCAGGTGCCGGCCATATGCGACGACATATCGCGTTGCTCTCCTCGCTAGCATTGCTGGCGGCGGGTACAACACCGCCGCGGACGCTCCGCGTGTGCGCGGACCCGAACAGCCTTCCCTTCTCGAATGAGAAGCAGGAGGGATTCGAGAACCGAATCGCCGAGCTCGTCGCGCACGATCTTGGCGAGAAAGTCGAGTACACGTGGTGGGCACAGCGCCGCGGCTTCATCCGCAACACGCTCAAGGCGAAGCGATGCGATGTGCTGATCGGCGTGCCGACAGGCTTGGGCCCCGTGCTCACTACTCGGCCGTACTATCGCTCGACGTACACCTTCGTGTCGCGCGCCGACGGGCCACGCATCACATCGTTTGATGATTCGGTGCTCAAGCACGTGCGCGTCGGCGTGCAATTGATCGGCGATGACTTCGCGAACTCGCCGCCGGCGGAAGCGCTGACGCGTCGCGGCATCGTGAAAAACGTGCGCGGATACACGGTCATCGGTGACTATCGCGAATCGAATCCGCCGAGCCGCATCGTGCGCGCGGTGTCGAACGGGGAGATCGACGTCGGAATCGTGTGGGGACCGCTGGCCGGCTACTTCGCGAAGAAGTCCGCGGTGCCGTTGCGCGTGACCCCGGTGTCGCCGCGAACCGACGGGCCGTCGCTGCCATACGTGTTCGACATCGCCATGGGAGTACGGCGCGGAGAATCGGCGTTTCGCGACTCCCTCGATGTGGTGATCAAGCGCCGTCAGCGCGAGATCGGCGAGATACTCGACCGCTACGGCGTACCGATCGTGCCCCCGTCTCCGTGAGCACGCGCAGGAGCCGGGGCGCCAGCGCGATCAGGTAGACCGCCCCCGCCGGAATCCACATGATGAGTCCCGCGAGCTGCTGATCCTCGAGCGGCGTCAGTCCCCACGCGGCGGTGGTCGTCAGATGCGCGGCGTACCACGGGTGCTTGACCATGGTGAGCAGCGCGCCGAGCATCGTGCTCTGCAGCGCGGCGGTGAAGAGATAGAACGTCGCCGCTCCGACGCGCAGCCGATGACGGTCGAGCACCACCCACCAGAAGAGGAGCGCGGTCAGCAGGAACGTCGAGTGCTCGAGCACATGGATGCGCTCGTCGCCCAACGCCCAGTCGTAGAGTCTGGGCGCGTGCCAGATCCATAGTGCCACGACGTGCAGCGACCATGCGACGACCGGATGGCTGAGCGCACGCCACGCCACCTGCAAGACCCGGCCGCGATTCCACCAAGCAGCGACGCCGCGTCTCGCGTCGAGACCAAGCGCCCACATCATCACGTACAGCGGCTGACCCAGCACCAGCAGCGGCGCCGCGACGATCACGAGCAGCAGATGCTGCACCATGTGGATCGAGAAGAGCGCCGCGCTCACGGCGTCGATCGGCGACAGCAGCGCGAGCGCCAGCGCGAGCTGTCCCGCCGCGAACGCGGCGATACGCAGCGTTGAAATTCCGCGACCCGGGCCTGCGCGAACTATGAGACGGCGCATGCCGGCGATGTACATCGCCGCGGAGAGCAAGAGCAACAAAATGACGAGCGGCTCGAACGACCACGCATGCCACAGATCGTGCGGCTCTGGCGCCCTCCCCGGATGCGCGTGCACCACGCGGGGAAAACCGAGCATCGCCACAGTCAAAATTCGCATTGACGAGCAGGCGCGTCGCAAAATTGTGATCCAGTGCGGTGTTGGTACGCTGGCGTACGCTGGTGCAAACACAAGAGAATCAACGGTACGGTTTTAGCAAAGAGCGCTCCCGCCAGAAGAGCCGAGCGGGCTACACCCTCGCGGGCCGAACAGATAAGCGACCATCAATCGCCTATGCCACACCGCTACCTAGTACCCAGGACACTCTGTATGTGCGGGGTCTCTGACCTGCGGCGGCGTCGGCGAAGATATTCGCGGCACGCTGGTCGAGTTGCTCTCCTCCTGTGCGCGCTGTTCGCCTGCACGCGCGAGAAGGGGCCGGAGCGCAAGCTCGAGCCAGCTCCCCCGGCGCTTCCACCATCCAATAGTCCGCGCGCGACCGTCGCGCTCGATGCCGAAGATGGCCAGTGGACGATGCCGGCGAAGAGCTACTCCGCCGTCCGCTACAGCCAGATGGCCGAGATCACCACGGAGAACGTGAAGGGATTGCGGCCCGTGTGGACGTTCAGCACCAGTGTGCTGCGCGGCCACGAAGAAGAGCCGCTCGTCGTGAACAACACGATGTACATCCTTACGCCGTTCCCCAATCTGTTGTACGCGCTCGACCTCACGAAACCCGGCGCGCCGCAGAAGTGGGTGTATGATCCGAAGCCGCAGCAGGAAGCGCAGGGCGTCGCATGCTGCGACGTCGTCAATCGCGGTCCCGCTTACGCCGACGGCAAGATCGTTTTCAACACGCTCGACGATCACGTCGTTGCCGTCGATGCGGCGAGCGGCAAGGAGCTGTGGAAGACGAAGGTGGGCGACATCAACACCGGCGAGACGATGACGATGGCGCCTCTCGTCGTGAAGGGGAAAGTGCTCGTCGGAAATTCGGGCGGCGAGATGGGCGTGCGCGGCTGGCTCAAGGCGCTCGACCTCGGCAACGGCAAAGTCGTGTGGACGGCGTTCAGCACCGGCCCCGACGCCGACGTGAAGATCGGACCGCGCTTCAAGCCGTTTTACAAGAAGGACCAGGGGAAGGAGCTCGGCGTCAGCACCTGGCAAGGCGAGCAGTGGAAGATCGGCGGCGGCACGGTGTGGGGATGGCTCTCCTACGATCCGCAGCTCAACCTCGTCTATTACGGCGCGGCGAATCCGGGTCCGTGGAATCCCGCGCAGCGGCCCGGCGACAACAAGTGGACCTCGACGCTCTTCGCGCGCGATCCCGATACGGGCGAGGCCGTGTGGGCGTATCAAATGAACGACCACGACCTGCACGACTACGACGGCGTGAACGAGTCGCTGCTGCTCGACGTGCCGTGGAAAGGGGCGACGCGGAAAGCGCTCGTCCATCCCGATCGCAACGGCTACGTCTACTTGGTGGATCGCACCACCGGTGAGGTATTGTCGGCCCAGCCGTTCGTGCACATCACATCGTCGACCGGCGTCGATCTCACGACTGGAAAGATCGGACTGGTGCCGGAAAAGGAGCCCAAGCTCGGCGAAGTCGTTCGCGACATCTGTCCCGCCGCGCCGGGCGGAAAAGATTGGCAGCCATCGTCGTTCTCGCCGCGCACGGGGCTGGTGTACATCCCGCACCAAAATTTGTGCATGGACGAGGAGGGCGTCGAAGCGAACTACATCGCGGGCACGCCGTACGTCGGCATGAACGTGCGCATGAGAGCCGGTCCCGGCGGCAATCGCGGGCTGCTCACCGCGTGGGATCCGATCGCCGGGCGCGCGGCGTGGAAGCTCTCTGAGGATTTGCCCGTGTGGAGCGGCACGCTGGCCACCGCCGGCGACGTCGTGTTCTACGGCACGATGGACGGTTGGTTCAAGGCCATCGACGCGCGCACCGGCGCGCCACTGTGGCAATTCCAGACCGGCTCGGGAATCATCGGACAGCCGGTGACCTATCGCGGTCCGGACGGCAAACAGTACGTCGCGGTGATGTCGGGCGTCGGCGGTTGGGCCGGCGCGATCGTCGCCGGTGCACTCGACCCGCGCGACTCCACCGCGGCACTCGGATTCGCCACGGCGATGACCGATCTCCCGGGCAAGACGACGAAGGGAGGCACGCTCTACGTGTTCGCGCTTCCATGAGACGGCCACTGTTGTCCGCGGCGATCTCGGGCGCCGCCGTTTTCGCGCTCGCGCTCGCACTCGGCGCGTGCAAGCGCGAGGAGCGGCGCTTCCGTGAAACGCCGCCGGGTGTGATGCCGGCGGGGGTCGTGCGGGTGAGCGCGCTGCAGCCCGGCGTTCCCGTGGACACGACGCACATGGCCGATCCCTACGAGAACAACGCCTACGCGATCTCGGAGGGACAGCGACTCTTCGGCTGGTACAATTGCGCCGGCTGTCACGCCAACGGCGGCGGCGGCATGGGTCCAGCGCTGATGGACGACAAGTGGATCTACGGCAGCTCGCCCGAGAACATCTACAGAACGATCGTCGAAGGACGCCCGAATGGAATGCCGTCGTTCGCCGGCCGCATTCCCGCGCCGCAGGTGTGGATGCTCGTCTCGTACGTGCGGTCGTTGAGCGGACTCACGCCGTCGGCGGCGCGCGGGTCGCGCACCGATCACATGATGATGTATCCGGGGTCGTCGTCGCTGCAGAACGCGGAGCACCCGCTGCGGTCCTTCACCCCGGGTGCAGCGGAGAAGCCGTGACGCCCGATCAGTCGGTGCTCGGGCCGGCGGGACCGCTGGCACTCGGCACGGCCAATCTGTGGTGGTTCGCATTCTGGGTGGCGACCGCCGTCTACCTCATCACGATGGCGTTCATGCTCTGGTCGATCGCGCGCGGCCGGCGCCGAGAGCACAATGCCGAGGCGACTGACGCCGGGAGCGAGCACCGCATGACCCGCGCGGTGAGCATCGGGATCGCCGCGACGGTCCTCATCCTCCTCACCTTCCTCGGCTACGATCTCTCGGTCGGACGAACGCTGAGTCCGATTCCGAGCAAGCACCCGCTCACGATCGAGCTGGTCGGCCATCAATGGTGGTGGGAAGCCTCCTACGCCGACACATCGGCGCACGGACGCTTCACGACCGCGAACGAGCTGCACATCCCCGTCGGCGAGCCGGTGCTCTTTCTCCTCTCGGCGCAGGACGTCATCCACAGCGTGTGGGTGCCGAACCTCGCGGGGAAAAAAGATCTCATCCCGGGATACGCGTCGACGATGTGGTTCAAGGCGGACACGGCGGGCACGTACCGCGGGCAGTGCGCCGAGTTCTGCGGGATGCAGCACGCGAAGATGGCGATGTTCATCATCGCCGAGCCCAGGGCGAAATACGCCGAGTGGGCAGCGCAGCAGTTGAAGTCAGCTGAGGCGCCGAGTGATTCGGTCGCGACGCGTGGCAGGCAGGTCTTTCTCACCAGCTCGTGCGCGATGTGCCACAGCATCGAGGGGACGGAAGCCGGATCGAAGGTCGGTCCCGACCTGACGCATCTCGCCAGCCGCGGAACGATCGCCGCGGGAACACTGCCCAACACGCGCAGCGCGCTCGCAAGCTGGATCACTGATCCCCAGCTGACGAAGCCCGGGTCGAAGATGCCCCCAACGACGCTAGCACCGCGGGATCTCGACGCACTGGCCACCTACCTCCAGAGCCTGAAGTGACCGCGCTCCCCGATCTCACCAGTGGTGCGACCGACGCGGACCGCGCGGAGCTCGCCGAGCTCGACGAGACGTACAAGCCGGAGAGCGGACTCTGGGGATGGATCACCGCGGTCGATCACAAGACGATCGCGAAGCGGTACATCGCGACGGCATTCGTATTCTTCATCATTGCCGGACTGAACGCGGGCCTGATGCGGCTCCAGCTCTCGCGCCCGGACAACCACATCGTCGGGCCGGACCGCTACAACCAGCTTTTTACGGTGCACGGAACGGCGATGATGTTCCTCTTCGCCGTCCCGATCATGACGTCGTTCGGGCTCTACCTCGTGCCCCTCATGGTAGGCACGCGCGACGTCACCTTTCCGCGGCTGAATGCCTTCGGCTACTGGGCATTCCTCACGGGCGGTCTGTTTCTATTCATCTCGTTCTTTCTGAACATCGGACCGGACACCGGCTGGTTCGCGTACGTCCCGCTCTCCGGACCGGACTACTCGCCGGGCAAGCGCGTCGATGTGTGGGCACAGGTGGTGACCTTCACCGAGATCTCCGGACTCGTCTCGGCGATGGAGATCATCGTCACGGTGTTCAAGCAGCGCGCGCCGGGGATGTCGCTCAACCGCGTTCCGCTCTACGTGTGGTCGGTGCTGGTGGTGAGCGTGATGATCGTCTTCGCGCTCCCCTCGGTCGCGCTCTCGAGCACTGCGATGCTGGCGATGGACAGGCTCGTCGCGACGCACTTCTTCAATCCGGCTGAAGGGGGCGACGCGCTGCTCTGGCAGCATCTGTTCTGGTTCTTCGGGCACCCCGAGGTCTACATCATGTTCATCCCGGGGCTCGGCTTCATCTCACACATCATCGAGACGTTCACGAAGCGCCAGGTGTTCGGCTATCCAGTGATGGTGCTATCGCTCTTCGTCACCGGCTTTGTCGCGTTCGGGCTGTGGGTGCATCACATGTTCGCGACGCCCATCCCGCAGCTCGGCGAGACATTCTTCACCGCGGCGAGCGTGCTGATCGCCATCCCGACGGGCGCGCAGATCTTTTGCTGGATCGCGACGATCTATGCGGGCCGGCCGCGATTCACGGCGTCCATGCTGTTCGCGATTGGCTTCCTGGTAGTGTTCATCATCGGGGGACTCACGGGTGTGATGATCGCCTCGGTCCCGCTCGATCTACAGGTGCACGACACGTACTTCATCGTCGCGCACTTCCACTATGTGATCCTAGGCGGCGTGGTCTTCCCGCTGTTCGGCGCTTTCTATCTGTGGTTTCCGAAGATGACGGGACGGATGCTCAGCGAGCGGTTGGGGCGCTGGCACTTCTGGCTCTTCTTCGTCGGCGTGAACGGGACGTTCTTCCCAATGCACATCCTCGGGCTGAAGGGGATGCCGCGCCGGGTGTACACGTACCTCCCCGGCATGGGGTGGGGGAACATCAATCTCTTCGTCAGCCTGAGCGCGTTGATAGTCGTGGCTAGCGTGGCGGTGTTCATCGTCAACGTGCTCAAGAGCCGCCGGTCGGGTGAGATCGCGGGGCACAATCCATGGGGCGCCTCGGGACTCGAATGGGCGGCCACCTCGCCGCCGATGCCGTGGAATTTCCAGAACATCCCGATCGTGGAGAGCCGCTCTCCGCTCTGGGAGAATTCCGATGAGCTCAAAGTCGCGACGGGATTGCGGACAGATCGCCGCGAGTTTCTCTGCACGACGGCGCTCGACGCGATTCCCGATACGCGTCACGAGATTCCCGATGAGTCGGTCTGGCCGCTGATGATGGGGATCGCGATGGCTGCAACTTTCATCGGCGCGATATTTACGCCTTGGGCGTATGTGATTGGCTTTGTGATCACCCTCGTCGCCTTTGCGGGATGGGCCTGGCCGCGCGGTGAAGATCCAGGCCGCATGGTCACTGTCGACCGGAGGCCGCCGTGGAAGACGGTGTAGCGGTGACGGTGCGCCAGCCGCGCGCGGTGGTGAACGTTCGCGACCTTCCCGATGTCTGTTTCGGGCCGCGCGACATCATGTGGTGGGGCACCTTTGGCTTCGCGGTCATCGAAGGGTGGGCAATGGTGCTCTGCGCGGTGGTGTTCGTGTATCTCCAGCAGAACGGCGCGGAGTGGCCGCCACTGGGCACACCGCTGCCATCGCTTGGTCTGCCAACGATCGAGCTCGCGCTCATGCTGGCGAGCATTCCCTTCGTGCTCTGGTGCGATCGCGTTCTGCATCAATACGACCTGGCGAAAGCGCGCATCGGGTTCACCATTGCGGGCGTACTGTGCTTCGTTTTGACGGGACTGCATCTGGCGGCGATGCTCCTGTCGCTCAACGTCAAATGGGACACGAACGCCTACGGCTCGGCGCAGTGGCTCGTGCTCACCTATTTCGGAACGCTCGTGCTCGTGGAAGCGTGCGAGGTGAGCGGCCTTGCGCTGGCGTACTGGTTCGCGCCGGTAGAGGACAGGCACTTCCCCGACGGATCCGACGCGATCTTTTACTGGAAATTCATGGTCGCATCGTTCGCGGCGAACTATGTGCTCTGCTTCTGGGTGCCGCGATGGATCTGAGTGAAGAGCGGGCCCCGGCGCCGGTGCTTCAATGGATCGGGCTGTTGCTGCCCGCCGCGACCTTCTTTGCGCATTTGCAGATCGGGTATGTCCTCGTGCCGTGGGCGTGCGCCGCGAAGCAGGACGTGTGGGTGCACGTCGCCGGTGTGGCGGCGGTCGTCGTAGCGGCGCTGGGGACATTGGCGGCATGGCGCAGCTGGGTGCGCGCAGGCGGCGACGATCCCGGCGAGAGCGGGGGCGCCGTTCCGCGCACGCGCTTTCTGGGCGCGACAGGCGTCGGCATGGGGCTGATCTTCACGCTCATCCTCATCGCACAGTGGGTCGCGGCATTTTTCATCGGCACCTGCCAATGAAGACGCGTCTTCTTCTCTCGTCACTCGCGATGCTGCTCACCGCTTGCGGCTATCAAGGTGAGCGCGGCGAGAACACGGAGCGCACGCAGGGGGATGCCGAAGCCGAGCAGATGCGCGAGGGCATCCGCGCCCGCGCCGCCGAGGGCGTCGCGATCGGCTACTCGACTTCCGAGGCGCGATTCGTTCGCAACATCATCGGATTCCAGGGACCGGAATCGGCGAAGTACGACGCCGAGCAGGATGTCTGGTTCGTAACCAACATGACGGGTGCGGGCTCGGTGAAAGATGCGAACGGCTACATCTCGCGCATCAGCGCCGCGAATCCGGATTCGGCTGCGTCGGTGTTCATCGAGAGCGGAAAGAATGGCGTCGTGCTCGATTCGCCGAAGGGAATGGCGATGCACGGCGACACGCTCTGGGTCGCCGACATCAGCATTCTCCGTGCGTTCGACCGGCACACCGGCGCACCGCTGGCGAACATCGACTTCGCGCCGCTAGGCGCGGTGCAGCTGAACGACGTCGCCGTCGGACCGGACGGACAGATCCACGTCACGGACACCGGCATCATGATGTCGCCCAAAGGGGTGATCCACCTCGGACCCGACCGCGTGTTCACGGTGGGGCCACAGCAGCAGATCAGCGTGATGGCCACGGCGCCAGCGGTGACTTGGCCAAACGGCATCACTTGGAACGCGGTGACCAAGCAGTGGGTCATTGTCTCGTTCGATCCGTTCAACGGCCGCATCTACTCGCTGGCCGAAAAGGGCGACAGCGCGCACGTCATCCGTGAAGGCGCGGGGAGGCTCGACGGAGTCGAAGTGCTGGCGAATGGCGCGCTGATCTTTACCAGCTGGGCAGACTCGAGCATTCACCTTCTCGATCACGGCACCGATCGAAAGCTCATCCGCCAGGTGCCAGAGGCCGCGGACATCGGCATCGACACGAAGCGGCATCAGCTGGCGATTCCGCTCAGCGTGCTCGGCCGCGTGCAGATCTGGAATCTCGGTGCGATCGGTCAGGCGAAGGCGCCATGACGCGAACGCGCGTGCAGCGCGCAGAAGGCAAAGCGCGCTGCCGTATGCATCGCCCGGCGTCAGGCCCGGCTTCTGCTTTTCGCGCGAGCAACGATTGAAGGAGCAACGATGCGAGTGATGGCTGTGGTTGGCGCGCTCACGGCAATTGCGGTGACGACGGTGCGCGCCCAGGAATCGCAGGTCGAAGTGCACGGGAACTACGTGTACGGCACGCGCTCCAAGTCAAACGCGTGGGGCGTTGGCGGCAACTACCAACTGACGTGGGGCGGCTCGAGCGCGCCGGTCAAGCTCGCGACGTCCATCGGGCCCGACTACACGAAGCAGGAAAAAGGTGGCCCCAGCCAGACGAGTCTCTCGGTCGACGCGACGCTGGAGCCCGGAGGCGATGCGGCAGTCACGCCCTACGCCGGCGGAAGCGCGAGCGCAAACTGGAGCGGCGGCGACCAGAAGCAGTGGAGCGGCACGAAGCTGGGACGCGAGGTGGTGGCAGGCGCCTCCTTCAAGCTCGGCGCGTCGAGCAAGCTCTCGGGTAACGTGGAAGAGCGGTACGGCTACGTCGACGGGCAGGAGCACACGCTCACGAGCCGGCTCGGCTTGGCGCTCAGTTTCTAGTCGACGACATGGAGCTCAACGTCGTCGACGGCGGTGACGCAGGAGCGATGCGTCTCTCCGAGGCGCACGGGTCGGAGCTCTGGGCGCCCGCGGTGGGCATTCGCATCGACGCGAGCGTCGAAAGCGGCGCCATGTCATGACGATCGAGTCGCACGAGCAGGACGTCGAGCAGAAAGCAAAGGAAGCAGTCTCACTCGACGCCGAGACGACGTACGAGGTGATCCGCCGCGAAGGGCTGAGCGAGCTCGAGCGAGCGACGAGCGCGCTGTTCTGGTCGGGGCTCGCGGCCGGTCTCTCGATGGGATTCTCCTTTGTCGCCGAAGGACTGCTGCGCTCCCATCTGCCAGACGCCGAATGGCGTCCCCTGGTGGCGAAGCTCGGCTACAGCGTCGGATTTCTGATCGTGATCCTCGGCAGCCAGCAGCTGTTCACGGAGAACACGCTCACTCCAATCGTGCCGCTGTTGCATCAATGGTCGAGCGAGCGGCTGCGCAACGTGCTCAGGCTCTGGAGCGCCGTGCTCGTCGCGAATTTGATCGGCGCGCTGATATTCGCGACTGCCCTCGGCCGCCTCGATGTCGTCGAGCCGGAAACGCAGCGCGCGTTGAGTGCATTGGCGCGAGAAGCGATGAAGTCCGATGCGCTGGTGACCATGCTTCACGCCGTGTACGCCGGCTGGTTGATCGCGCTCATGGTGTGGATGCTTCCCGGCGCCGAAACGGCAAAGGCGCTGGTCATCATCACCATGACCTACCTCGTGGGACTCGGCGGATTTGCGCACGTCATCGCCGGGTCCACAGAGGTGCTGTACGCAGCCGTTCGCGGTGAGGTGCCGGTGGGAGACGTCGTGTTCGGCCATATCCTGCCGACACTCGCCGGGAACGTAGCGGGCGGCATCACGATGGTGGCCGCGCTCAACCACGCGCAGGCGACGAGCGGGGAGTGAGATCGGGCGGTAACCTCGATTTCTTCCCCCTGCGGCGCTGCGCTCAGCCGGAGAGCCGCCCGAGTCGACGCTCGTTCTTGTGAAGGCCGCCTGCGACGCTCGTTCTTGTGAAGGCCGCCTGCGCTCGTCCAGCGATGATGCGTTACTCGGTGTTCGCGATGCGGCCGAAATCATGGATGTGTGTGTTCGGTGGTGCATTGAAGCGTATTTCCAGGTCGACTAGCACGCGTTCATGAATGGCGCGCTCGGCTAGCTGAGCGGACGAACTTCGCGGGCGAAACGAAAGCGACTATCACGCCGAGGCCTCGACACCTATCGTATGAGGCGCGCCCACGCACGCCTTCAATGTCGAGCTCGGCTCTCGTCTGCCGCGCCGGAGCGATCGGCCATGTCATGGAGTGGTGTGTGCATACGCTGAAGTTTGATGGCATCGAGCGCAACGCACTGCTGCGCGCGCTCCCCGCGAGCGACTACAATCGCGTGTCGTCCCGTCTCGAGTTGGTGGCGATGCCGCAAAAGATGATCGTCGGCGAGCCGGGCGAGCCGCCGACGCACGTCTACTTCCCGCAGACGGGCTCGATCTCGATGGTGACCCGGCTCAAACGCGGCATCGCCGTCGAGACCGCCCTCGTCGGACCGGAAGGGTTCTACGGAATCGGCGTGCTGTTGGGTACGGGGATCCAGTTAGACCACGCGATGTCGCAAATTCCCGGTACATCGCGGCGAATGAGCGCCGCCGACTTTGCGGAGTCCCTGAAGTCATCCGCGCCACTCAAGGCGCTTCTGCTCCGCTACGTGCACGCTCTCTTCGCGCAGGCAGCGCAGGCGTCGGCCTGCAACAGCACGCACTCGATTCTCGAGCGCTGCGCGCGATGGCTCCTCATGAGCCACGACCGCGCCGGCGCCGACGAGCTCAGGCTGACGCAGCGATTCCTCTCCGAGATGCTCGGCGTGCGTCGCGCCGGCGTGACGATCGCCGCGGGGATTCTGCAAGAGGCGGGATTGATTCAATACCGCCGGGGCCGCGTCACCATTCTGAATCGTAAGGGGCTGGAAGACGCGACGTGCGAGTGCTACGCGCTTCTGACGGCGGCGTATGCCAAGTTGCTCCCGGAAGTCTGATGGCGATGCGAGCCGATGATGCGAGAACAGCTGGCCCTCTTTGGCGGCGGACCGCCGGTTCCTGAAGGATTTCGGTATGAGCCGAACGCCGTATCTCCGGTGGACGAAGCCGCACTCCTGGAACGCATGCCCACGCTTCCGTTCAAGGAGTTCGAGTTCCAGGGCTATCTCGGCAAGCGACGCGTAGTCTCGTACGGCTTCAGGTACGACTACGACACGAAGACCATCGGACGGGTAGATGACATTCCTGACTTCCTCCTGGCGGTGCGGGAAGTCGCCGCGAACGTCGCCGGCATCGCGCCCGAGCAGCTGCAGCAAGCACTGGTGACGGAGTATCCGGCCGGCGCGGCGATCGGATGGCACCGCGACAGGGCCGTGTACGGCGACATCGTCGGCATCTCTCTCCTCTCGTCGTGCAATTTCCGATTGCGCCGCAAGCTCGACACGACCTGGGAGCGCTACTCGCTGACGGCCGAGCCACGATCGGCGTACCTGCTGCACGGGCCGTCGCGGTCGGAGTGGGAGCACAGCATCCCTGCCGTGGATACGCTCCGGTACTCCATCACCTTTCGCAATCTCCGTTCGGCGCGCTGAGTTGGGAAAGCGGCCGCAGATCGACGCAGATACGGCACCAGCAATGTCTGCAACTCAAAATAGGCACAGCTCACGACGGTTCAGGAACTGCGGCTGCTAGCTCGCCGGTCTTGGACACACGCGTCGCACATCATAGAGCGGGCGCAAGGCGGGCCGAGTACGATTAGCACGGCTAATTCTGACGGAGATCTTCTGTGCCAAGCGCGCCGCGCCCCGCCGTCGTCCTCTTGAGCGGCGGACTCGATTCGACAACCACGCTCGCAATGGCCAAGGCGGAGGGCTTCGCGCTCTTTGCGCTCTCGTTCCGCTATGGCCAGCGCCACGCGCACGAGCTCTCGGCGGCAACGCGCATCGCCGAGCGCTTTGGTGTCGCGCGACATGTGATCATGGATTTGGATCTGCGTCAGTTTGGCCAATCGGCGCTCACCAGCGACATCGCTGTGCCACGAGACAGACCGATGGACGCGATCGGGGAGGGGATTCCGGTCACCTACGTTCCGGCGCGCAACACGATTTTTCTGTCGTTCGCGCTGGCGTACGCCGAAGTCGTCGAGTCGAGCGACATCTTCATCGGCGTGAACGCGCTCGACTACTCGGGATATCCGGATTGCCGGCCCGAATACATCGCAGCCTTCGAGACGATGGCGAACCTTGCCACCAAAGCCGCCGTTGAAGGGCGGCAGCGCATGGCGATCCGCACGCCGCTTCTCACGCTGACGAAGCGCGAGATCATCGCCGCCGGACTCGCGCATGGCGTCGACTTCAGCATGACGACGAGCTGTTACGATCCGGCGGCGGACGGTGCCGCGTGCGGCCACTGCGATGCGTGCCAGCTTCGTCTGAACGGCTTCGCCCAGAACGGCATCGCCGATCCAGCGCCGTACCAGAACGCCGTGGTCTCCGAGCAATGACGCCACGCGCATGACATGTCTGGCTAGAATGACGGCGGCTGATTTTCACGACACTGGAATTGCAAAGCATGGACTCTACGAAGGCCCACTCGTGGAGCGCGACTGCCACCGCCGAGGTGCATGACAATGGCTAACCCGGAACTGCTCGAGACATTTCCGAATCCATATCGCGATCGCGGATACGAGATCGCGATCGACTGCCCGGAGTTCACCTCACTCTGTCCCGCGGGAGGGATCGAGGAAGATGCGAGTGAGCTGCGGCAATTGCGTGGCGGCGCGCCCGACTTTGGCACGATCCGCATCTCGTACGTCCCAGCGGAGCGCTGCATCGAGCTCAAGAGTCTCAAGCTCTACCTGTGGAGCTATCGCAACGACGGCGTGTTCTACGAGCGTGTGGTCAACCAGATCCTCGATCATCTCGTCGCCGCGTCGGATCCGCGGCGAATGACGGTGGTCGGTCTGTTCAATCCGCGCGGCGGCATCACCGCGACGATCAGCGCGACGCACGAGCGCGACGCCGGGTGATGCGCACGATTCGCCGGATCGCCGGAATCATCTGGTTCTTGAGTTGGTTCGAGCTCTATCTCGAGCTCTTCCGGTTCCATCATGTGGCCGTACCGGCATTCGCACGTGCGCTGTCGGCGTCGCCGGCCGTCGTCCCAGGCGGCCATCCAGGCGGATGGCTCCGCACGGATCTGGTGTGCGCCGTGGTCGCACCGGCGATGTGGCTCGCGCTGAGTCTCGCGCTCGCGGTGGGCGGCTCGCACTTCGAGGCGCGCGCCGCGCGACGTGATCCAGCGTTTCCTCTCGCCTACGCGATGGCCGGATTTGGCTTCGCGCTCGGTGTACTCGGAACCATCAACCAACTGATTTGGCAACCGCCGTTCACCGTCGATCTCACTCTACAGAGCGGAAACGGCGGCTTCATCCTCCTCGGCGGCGTATGCCTCGCGGGCGGTCTCCTCCTGTCGCGGCGCCGGGGCCAGGCCGCGACGACGACTTCGATGTAAAGCGAGATCGTGGAGCGCCATGCTCGGCTTAGGCCAAATGGCCACACCTCCGACAACCTCATCCGCACGCGCGAGTGCGTGATCAATCTGCCGTCGGCCGATCAGGTGGAGCACGTCGACCGTCTCGCGCTCACCACCGGCAAAGATCCTGTGCCCGACAAGAAGCGCGACTGGGGCTACCGGTATGAGGGCGACAAGTTCGGCGCCGCGGGGCTCACGCCTGTCGAGTCGATCGATGTGAAACCGATGCGCGTGCGCGAATGTCCGGTGCAGATGGAGGGCATCGTCCACGATGTGCGTGCGTTTGGGAAGAACGTGTCGGCGAACATGTTCGAGGTGCACATCGTCAAGCTGCACGTCGATGAGTCACTGCTGGTCGTGGGGAACGACCCGGCTCGCCCGCACATCGATGCGGCGCGCTGGCATCCGCTGATCATGAGCTTTTGCAGATTCTTCGGAGTGGGCGATGAGCTGCGGCCATCGCGTTTGGCCGAATCGAAATTCATGGATGCCGTGGGCGCGGGAAGGCAGCCGGCCAGCTCGCGCGCGACGTAGCGCTGTCAGCGGCGCTTGCGGCCGCTGCGCTCCTCGCGCTCGCCGTCCGACAGATCGGCCGACATCGGGAAGAACAAGGAGTGCCGCAGCGCCGGATACGGCGTGGTCCATCCCTTCGCGTCGCGCCACAGAATGCGATTGAGCGCGTCCGTTGGCGCGGCGTCGGGCGTGTCGAAACGCATGCGCGCGGACGCGAGCGCGGCACGCCGGCGCGCCGCCGCGTGTGGTCCAGTGATGGCGCCGACGCGCGCGTTGCTCTCGTAGATCGACTGCGCGGGAATCAGCGCACGGTACGGCGTCGCGTCCGGCTTCTCCCCCGCGGCGATGAAGCTGGCGCGCATGTCCGTCGCGACGAGATCGAACATCGTGAGCGCGGGAAGGCCGAGCATGAGCTCGATCGTCTTCACCATGCTCGGGTGACTGTAGAAGGTGCTGTCGACTGCGCCGCGCCTCGCGTACGGTGAGATGGCGAGCGCTACGGTGCGATGACCGTCGATGTGGTCCACGCCATTCTGCGCATCATCTTCGACGACGAGAATCGCCATCGAGCTCCAGAAGCTCGAGTGCGACAATCCCTCCACGATCTTGCCGAGCGCGAGATCGTTGTCCGCCACGCACGCTTTGGGCGTGCACCATCCGGCGCTCGTGCCCACCGTGTGATCGCTCGGCAGCACGATCATCACCAAGTCGGGCATCGCGTGCCGCCCTTCCCATTCCCGCAGGTGATCGAGCACGAGCTCCGCCTTCACGACGTCGGGCACTTCCTGCGTCCAGCCGGGATACTCGCGCACGAGAATCCTGTCGAGCGATGGAATCTCGGAATGCGTGTTGTAGCGCTTGCGCAGCAGATTGCGGAAATAGTCCGGGCCATGCGTTCCGCGATCGCGGTACTGCGCGAGGAGCGCGGTGCGCACGGCGGGAATCGAATCGGACGCCGCGGGCGCGTACTCACCGAACACGCTGACGCTTCTGCTTTTCGCGGCCGCCGCCTCCCAGAGAAATCCGCTCGACGAATAGGCCAGCGGGTCGTTCCCCTCCGAGGGATACGCGCGCCCGAAGTACAGTGGCCACATCGGATACTCGGTCTCGTTCGCCTGCGTCAGCCACTGATGGCCGTCGGCGGAATTTCCGCCCGAGGCGAAGAAGTGATCGAGCAGCACGAACCGTTCGGCGAGCGCGTGCGTGTTCGGCGTGACATCGCGGCCGTACATCACGAGCGAGCTGTCACCGTTGCCGGCGCGGAGATCCCCAAGCACTTGATCGTAAGTGCGGTTCTCCTTGACGACGTACACGACATGCCGAATCGGCGACGGCTCGCCCGGCCGCTCCGGAACCGGACGCGCAACGGCATCGCGTCGCACAGGGAGCAGCGGCGCGTCACCGGCTGCGCCGCGATTGGTGCGAATGGTCAGCCGGTTGTTCTGCGCGACCGCCGTGGAGTACGCGGAGAGCTGCGCCGCGTTCGGAATCTCGATCACGTTCACCGAACCGCGCTCGGCGAACACGTACCGCGCGCGCTGTCCGCTGAGCTGTCCGCCGCCCGCGCCGACGCCGAACAGCGCGCCGACGGCGAGATAGCGGTCGTCCCCACTCACATCGAGGCTCGACGGATACCACTCTGTCGGGATCAGGCCGCGCAGCGCGGGCTGCGTAGTGGCCGGAGCCGACGCGACGTCGTACACCGCGACCGCGTTGGCGCCGCCGAGCGCGACGAAGAGTGTGCCGCCGTCATGTGTGAGCGCGAGCGCTGTTGGAGCGAGTCCTGCCGCGCGCTCCCGGAAGGGCGCGACCGCGATCGTCGCGACCACGCGATTGGTGCGTGAGTCGATGATACTCACGGCGTCCGAGTTTCCGTCGGCGACGAAGAGCAGCGCCCGGCGCTCGTCCCACACGATCGCCGTCGGATGCAGCCCGACGGGAATCGTCTGCGTCACGCGACGGGCCGCGATGTCGACGCGGCTCACCGATCCGGCGGCGGCGATTCCTTTCGCGTCGACGCGGACGCGCTCCGCGCGCGGGTCGCAGCATTGACTGGCCGAACGATCGCCCTTTGCGGGATGCGGGCCGCCCAGGTTGGTCACGTACGCAACAGATCCATCGCGCGAGACGACCGCGGCAATCGGCAGCACGCCGAGCGGCACATTGCCGATAGCCATGCCCGAGTCGGCGTCGAGGATCGCGAGCCCATCGTTCGCGGGGAGCGGCAGAACGGCGATGCGTCTGCCGCCGGCACTCCGCTCCGCGGCGATCGCGGGCGCCCCAGCCATGTAATCGCCGAGCGCGCCCGAGGACGCCATCGCACGCATCGGGATGTTCGCATCGCTGTGCGCGCCACCATCGAACGCCGAGAGCTGCGCGATGTTTCGACTCGAAGGAGGTGGAGGCGACCCGGGCATGCGCCACGTCCGCGACGTATCGAGCGCGCCCACCCAGGACACCATCGCGCGGTGAGTGACCGGATCGATCGCAATGCCGTGTACGCCGGAGTTTCCGGCGAACGATCCGCGCGACAGTAGGCGATTGTCTCGCCAGGCGAGGTGGTAGGCCGCGCGGGGCGCGGCGATCCAGATCTCGTTCGCGGATTCGCCAAAGCGCACGCCGGTCACGCGGCCCTGCACCACGGTTTGCACGCCGGCCGCGGTCACCCGCAAACCGGTTGCTACCGCACCGCGGTCGCGCACGTCGCGCTGTAGGAGAGGCGTCTGTTGCGCCGGCCGCGGAAGGACAGCGAGGAGGGCCAGAGCGAGCATCATCACATCCTAACGCGGCCGGGCGGCCGGGACGAGATGATGCGCTGACCGCGACGCGAGCGGTACGCAATTGGCGTTTCCGCTTCGCGTGCCCTGGGGAGGCGGTTGATCGTCAGCAAACGGGGCGAAGCTGCGCCCTGAATGACGACCATGGGTCCTCTTTTTCCAACCTCTGAATTGCCGACGGCCAACGCAATTGCCGATGATGCCGACGTCGAGCTGCACGCGCTGATTGCCGCGCTGGCCGATGTGGTCGTCGTGCTCGACCGCGACGGCTACTATCGGAAAGTGGAGCCAAGCGCGCTGGGCCGGCTCGTAAGGCCACCGGAGGAGCTGATCGGGCACTCGCTACACGAAGTGTTCTCGCGAGAGCAGGCGGATCATTTTCTGGGTTTGGTACGGCGAGCGCTGGATTCGACCGAGCGGGTCGAGGCGGAGTACGCCGTCACGATCGGCGTCGAGCTGTGTTGGTTCTCCTGTGTCGTCATTCCGCTGTCGTCGGACCGCGTCCTTTGGGTCGCGCGCGACATCACCGCCCGCAAGCGGACCGAAGAGGCGCTGCGCTCGAGTGAGGAGCGATACCGGCTGCTCGCCCTGGCGACCAACGACGCGGTGTGGGAATGGGATTGCGAGGCGAACACGCTGACCTGGAACGACGCGATTCGCACGCTCTTCGGATACGGGTTGTTGGACCGCGGCGGTGATCTCTCGCTCGATCCAGCTTGGTGGGACGAGCGGGTGCACCCGGAAGACCGCGACCGCGTGCTCACCACGTTCGACACCGTGCTCCTGAACGGCGACGAAGTGTGGCGCGAGGAGTATCGCTTCCGCCTCGCCGACGGCCGGTACGCTTCGGTGCTCGACTGCGCCTACATCGCGCGCGATGCCGCGGGACGGCCCGTGCGCGTGATCGGCGCGATGATCGATGTCTCGCACCGTCACGAGCTCGAGGCGCGCCTCCGGCAGTCGCAGAAGCTCGAGGCACTCGGCCGCATCGCCGCGGGCATCGCACACGACTTCAACAACATCATCGCCGCGATTCGCTGCAGCGCCGAGCTGCTGCTGCTCGACCTCGCCGAAGGCGACCCGCGCCGCGACGACGCGACGGAGATCGTGCGCGTCGCGACCCGCGGTGCCGCGCTGACAAAGCAGATTCTCGCCTTCGGACGGCGCCAGGAGCTGCATCCCCGGCGCGTCGAGCTCAACGCGATGCTCGCCGGCCTCACGCCGATGCTGCAGCGCCTCATCGCCGCCGCTGCGAATTGCACCGGCTCGATCGTGCTCGAGACGGTACTCGCTCCAGATCTGTCCGACCTCCGCGTCGATCCCACGCAGCTCGAGCAAGTCGTGACCAACCTCGTCGTGAACTCGCGCGATGCGATGCCCGACGGGGGCACGATCACCATCGAGACGGCACTCGAAGATGGGAGCGACGGCGATCGGTGGGTCGTCCTGTCGGTGCGCGACACCGGCATCGGAATTAGCGATGAGGTTCGAGCGCACATCTTCGAGCCCTTCTTCACGACGAAGGGAGTCGGCAAGGGCGCGGGACTGGGATTGGCGACCGCGTACGGGATCGTCGAGCAGTCGGGGGGCCGTCTCACC
>JALZAE010000214.1 GCA_030948535.1 Gemmatimonadota bacterium
GCAGCGAGCCGAGCATGATGCCGCTGACGTTGTTGCCGCGCTGGATGAACGCGCCGCGCGTATCCACGTACGAGAAGTTGCCGCCGACCTGGAACCGATCCGTCAGCTTCTGCGTCGCCTTGAGTCGCACCGTGCTGCGGTTGTAGTTGTCGTTGTCACCGACGACGAAGCCATTGTGCGCGTCGCGGCCCGCCGACAAGTAGAACGTGCGACGATCGTCGCCCCCCGACACCGAGAGCGTCGAGTTGAACTCGTGGCCTTGCTCGAACATCTCGCCGAAGTGGTCGTATGTCGGAATCACACCCGTCGGGAAGAGCTGCGCGAAGCGGGCTTCGGCACACACCGCGTTGCAACTCGAGTTCTGCAGCCCGGCCTTGTACGCTGTCGGCGTGAGCTCTGGCCCGAAGCTGAACTTGCCGCTGGTGCAAGTCTGATCGATGCCGAAGCAGATGCCGGCCGCGCCGCCGCTCCCCTGACCGAACTTCGTTTGCAACGGGTAGCGCTTGTTCACGTCGTCGAAGGAGTAAGCCGAGCGCAGCGAGTACCGCGTGAGCCCGGGCTTGCCGCTCTTGGTCGTGATGATCACCACGCCCTGAGCCGCGCGCGCGCCGTAGATCGCCGCGGCCGCCGCCCCTTTGAGAATGTTGATCGATTCGATGTCCTCGGGATTGATGTCGGACATGCGATTCGGTGCGACCACGCCCGCATTGTTGGCATCGACGTTGATCGTCGAGTTGTCGAGCGGCACGCCGTCGACGACGAACAGCGGCTGACCGTCGCCGCTGAACGACTTGATGCCGCGAATCATCAGCGACGAGCTCGCGCCCGGATCGCCCGACTGCGACGTGACGATGATGTTGGGCGCTTTGCCCGCCAACGCCTCGACCACGTTTGATTCATGGCTGTTCGCGATGTCGGTGCCTTGTACCTGGTCGATCTTGTTCCCGAGCTTCTCTGACGTCGTGATGGTGCCGGCGCCCGTGATGACGACCTGCTGCAGGATCAACTGCGCCGTTCCCAGCACGAAGTCGTTCGTGATCGTGCCCGGACGCAGGGTGATCGGCACGCTCTTGGGACGGTAGCCGATCAGCCGCGTGCTGAGCGCGACCACTTGCCCCGTCGCCCGCGCCGACGGCACGACAAACCGGTAAACCCCGGCGTCGTTCGTCTGCGCGCCGAGGCGCATCGACTCGATCAGCACCGTTGCCGATCCGAGTGGCATTCCAGCCTCGCTGGTCACGCGTCCCGTCACCACGACTTCCTGCGCCGCTGCTGTTGCGACCGAAGTGCAAACGGCTCCGACGATAAGGACTGCTCGTACCGCCAATCTTCTCATGGCGCCTCCGAGTTGGGGGACTGCGGGTACGTCGCTCTAGCCCTGAGCTCCGCTCCGAGTGGGCGGGGCCTGTGGCCGGCGTCTGACAGGCACGACATTGCCCGTCGCGACCGACGTTGTGATAGGATGCGCGGGATGTCAAGAACGTGTTAGGGAGTGGTAAATGGAAAAAACCCCGCCTCGGTGTTCGAGGCGGGGCAGGTGTTCAAGGTCGACGCGATCGGACCGCTTACGCGGCCGCTGTCATGTGCGCTACGGCTTCGGTGCCGCCGGGGCGGGTGGCTTCGAGAAGTCCACCGTCGGCGCCACGTTGGCCGCCGGGTTCGTCACGACGAAGAAGTCCTTCGCCTTCGCGCCTGTCATGCGAGCCGTGACCGTCTGCGGGAAGCGGCGGATATATGTGTTGTACTCCTGCGCCGCATCGTTGTAGTCCTTGCGAGCAATCGCGATGCGATTCTCCGTGCCTGTCAACTCATCCTGCAGATGCAGGAATCCTTGGTCGGCCTTGAGCTGCGGATATGCCTCGGAAACCGCGAGCAGTCGGCCGAGCCCCTGCGAGAGGGCATCGTTTGCGTTCGCCATTTGCTGAATGTTTCCGCTCTGGACGGCGCCGATCAGTCCCGAGCGCGCCGCGGCGACCTGCGTGAACACAGCCTCCTCATGCTGCGCGTAGCCCTTCACCGTGCTGACGAGATTGGGAATGAGGTCCGCGCGCCGCTGGAGCTGAACTCCGACGTTGCTCTTCGCCTTGTCCGCGTTCACGTCGAGTGATTGAATCGTGTTGTATCCGCAACCGGAGAGCGACCCGGTCAGCGCCAGCGCAATGAGCAGGGTGGCTCCGGCCGACCATTCACGCTGCGAGCGACGATGCATTGCGATCCCCCGATTGAGTTCGATGACAGCCCGCGCGCTCAGGAGCCGCGGAACTGAAGCTGTACCACGTAATCGCCCGGCTTCACAGACCCGGGCGTCAGCCGCCACGCTTCCTTCGCTCTCGGCAACAAGCACTTGTTCACTTCTTCTCCGGCCTTCGACGTCCAGTTGTCGTCGCCGACCCGGACGTTCGTGATCCCCCCGGCGCCACCGACCGTCACCACCAAGGCGACGCCACCCTGAAGTTTGGGATCGGTCTTCTGGCCGAACTCCTGATAACAGAACCGCGAGAACGCCTGTTCGTGCTCCACGACGGCCTGGAGCGGCGGCGGCGCCTTGGGAATCGCCGGCTGCGGGCGCGGCTTCGTGATCTTCACCGGCGTAAAGGTATCAGGCACCGCCTTCGGAATGGCGGCAACGAGGGAATCCAACTTCGCCGGCGTCGTATCGATCTTCACCACCGGCGCCGGCGGCTTGTCCTTCCCGGGGCAGGCGGCGAGGACAGCGGCAAATGGAAGGGCGAGAAGCGTCTTGGTCGGTCTCATGTCGTCAGTTGGTCGATGTGGGCGTAGAGCGCTTGAGCGCCCGCCAGATATCCGGCAAGCGTCGCGGAGACATTCTGCTCTGATAAGGACGATCGACCCCGCACATGATGCACGACTTGCACGAACGGAGCCGTGTCGATCCCCGTTACCGCCCCAATACGCCCGCACAACGCCTCGTACTCGGCTGGCGGCCGCTCGCCATGGACCCGCAGCACCGCGCGAAAGATCACCATGAACGTGGTGATGCTCGACGCGAGCAACTCGAGCAGCCGCTTCTTGTCGGTGCCCGCGGTGAGCACGCCCGCGCGTAGCCGCAACAACTTGCCCATCGCCTCGTGCTCGACTTGGCGCCTGAGATCCATCGGCTCGATGCGCATGCCCTCGAAGGGCGGCGTGCCGTAGAGCACCTTGTGCCGCTCGAGGATGTCGGCGTACTCCATCGGAAAGACGTCCGCCGAGTGCAGCCACTCGTCCACGGTCAGCGTGAGCGGGGGCGGATTTTTCGCCTCGACCCACGCTCGCGCGATCGCCGACTCGCGCGTCAGCACGTCGAGATCGAGCGTGTCCACGAGGACGAGCACGTTGTAGTCGGAGCGCTTCGCGATGTGCTCTCCGGAAGCCGCGGAACCGTACAGCACGACCGCGCGCAGCGCATCGCCAAACGCGGCGCGCAGCTGTCCGACCAGCTCATCGAGCGTCATCGTCGCCATGTCTCAGAAATCTCCGCTGGAGCCGCCACCGCTGAATCCGCCGCCACCGCCGAACCCGCCGAACCCACCACCTCCGCCGCCGCCGAACCCGCCACCCCCCCAACTG
>JALZAE010000215.1 GCA_030948535.1 Gemmatimonadota bacterium
ATCGCCATCGATCGCGCCATGCTCGAGCTCGATGGCACGCCGAACAAGGGACGGCTCGGCGCCAACGCGATTCTCGCCGTCTCGCTTGCCGCGGCGCGCGCCGCCGCGGATGACATCGGGCTGCCACTCTATCGCTACCTGGGTGGGCCGATGGCGCGCACCCTGCCCGTGCCGATGATGAACATCATCAATGGTGGCGCGCACGCGACGAATACGATCGACTTTCAGGAGTTCATGATCGTCCCCATCGGCGCGAAGAATTTCTCCGACGCGGTGCGCATGGGCGCCGAGGTGTTTCACTCGCTCAAGAAGGTGCTGGTGAAGCGCAAGCTCGCGACCGGCGTCGGCGACGAAGGCGGCTTCGCGCCGGATCTCAAGACCGACGAGGATGCGATCAAGGTCATCATCGAAGCGATCGAGGGAGCGAAGTACGCACCGGGCACCCAGATCGCGCTCGCGCTCGACGTCGCGGCGAGCGAGCTGTTCAACAACGGGAGCTACACCTTCAAGAAGAGCGGCGGTGGCACGCACGACGCCGCGGGTATGATCGAGCTGTACACCAAATGGATCGAGGAATATCCGATCGTCTCGATCGAGGATGGTCTGGCCGAGGGCGATTGGGAGGGATGGGCGCAGCTGACCGCCGCGCTCGGCGATCGCGTGCAGCTCGTCGGCGATGATCTCTTCGTGACGAACACCGAATTTCTGTCGCGCGGCATCGAGAACGATGTGGCCAACGCGATCCTGGTGAAGGTCAATCAGATTGGCACGCTGACGGAAACGCTCGAGACGATCGAGATGGCGCGCGCGAACGGCTATCAGACGATCATCTCGCATCGCAGCGGCGAGACCGAGGACACCTTCATCGCCGACCTGTCGGTTGCGACGCAGGCGGGGCAGATCAAGACGGGCAGCGCCAGCCGCACCGATCGCGTGGCGAAGTACAATCAGCTGCTGCGCATCGAGGAGCAACTCGGCGATACGGCGGAATATCCCGGCGGCGCCGTCTACGGTCTCGATGAAAAATAGAATTCGTGGCCGGCACATTCTTGCGGCAGCGGCCGCGGTGGCGGTGCTGTACTTCGCGGTACAGGGCGGGGAGTACGGCACCGCCGCGCTCGTGCGCCAGCGGGGCGAGCGGTCGCGCGCGCTGGCGAAGATCGATCAGCTCAAGCGCGAGATCGATTCGCTCACCCGCGTGAAGAAGGCGGTGACGACCGATCCGGTGACGCAGGAGCGCATCGCGCGCGAGGAGTTCGGGATGGTGCGCGGGCCGAAAGAGGTGCTCTATCGCTTCGCCGAGCCCGCGGATTCGGCGTCGCTGAGATCGGATTCGGCACGACGCTCGAGTGGTCCGACGCGACCTTGACTCTCGGTCAAAAAATCGTACATTCCGCTCACTGTCGCGGGGTGGAGCAGCCTGGTAGCTCGTCGGGCTCATAACCCGAAGGTCGCGGGTTCAAATCCCGCCCCCGCTATGCGATAGGCGATGGAGTTCGAGTACGTTGTGAGCAGGCGGGGTGCCCTACGCGGGTGCCCCGTTTTGCGTTTGGACGGAAGTGATTGGCGCATTGGCATAGTGTCTCTGTGTCGTCATTCTCTTCCACACGCGGAACGCGACCCGCGTCGATCCGAGGGGTGTCCTGTGTGTCGAGCGTGATACCGTCATGTTTCAGTTCAATAGGCCTCTGCCGCGCGAGCTACGCACGCAGCGCCTGCTGCTCCGGCAGTGGTGCGAGAGCGATGTTGAGCCGATGGCCCAGATGTACGCGCAGCCGGAATTCACGGAGCACAACCCCGCGCTCACGCTCGAGCAAACGCGGACGCAGATCGCGCGCTTCATGGAGCGATGGGCGAGCGATGGGATCATGCAGTGGGCCGCGGAAGATCTCGCGAGCGGTACGCTCATCGGGCGCGCCGGACTGTTGCGACAGCGCGATTGGCCGATCGGCTCGCCGCCGGTTGAGGTTGGTTGGACGCTGCATCGCGATTGGTGGGGCAGAGGACTGGCGACGGAAGGCGGCGCGGCGGCGGTGCAATGTTGGCGCGAGCATCTGGTGAGCGAGTCGCAGCTCATCTCGATCACGGTGCCGGACAATCAGCGATCGCGCGCAGTGATGGCGCGGCTCGGGATGACGCTGCGCGGCGAGACGTTTTGGCGAGGGAGAGAAGTCGTGTGGTACGCGCTCGATCGTGACGCATAAGCAAGCGTCGTCGCGATTGTCACGTCCGGATCGTGCGGCTATCTTTTGGAGCTTGCAATGCGGCAGGGTAGCTCAGCTGGTTAGAGCACGGCACTCATAATGCCGGGGTCGCGGGTTCGAGTCCCGCCCCTGCTACTTGCGGGATAACGACTTAGCGCATGCCGGGTGGGGTGCGCTTTTTCGTTGGCACTACGCTCGGCACTAAATGGTTACGGGGAACGACCGTGTCTGGGATGGATGAGGCGCGCAAGATGGTGGAGCAGAACGAGGCGCGGTTGCTGTCAACGATGATTGAAGTGCACGCGTTCTGTGCCGCACCTCCGCGTCGCTGAGTCAAGG
>JALZAE010000221.1 GCA_030948535.1 Gemmatimonadota bacterium
TCCAGTGGCTACCCCCATCAATGGACTTGTAGACACCGTCGCCAATCGAGGCGTTGTTGCGCGGGTTTTCCTCACCCGTGCCCACATAGAGCACGTTCGGATCACTCGGGGCGATGGCGATGGCGCCGATCGACGCGATGTCCTGCTTGTCGAAAATCGGCTTGAAGGTGGTACCAGCGTTGGTCGTCTTGATGATGCCGCCGTTGGCGCCCGCGACGTAGTAGGTGTAGGCGTCACCGGGGATTCCGACGATGACCGAGATGCGCCCCGCATTGTTCGCGGGACCCACCGAGCGCCACGCGAGGCGTCGGAGAGCGCGCGCTTGTGGCGAGGAGTCGCGGAGTAAAGTTGCAGTGCCGGGCGCTCTGGTCGCGAACGCGGATATCGAGTCGCCGCGGGCCGCGCGATCGCTGTCAGCTTGGATCGGCCGCGGCCGCGCGCTAGTGGGCGGTGTCTGTTGAGCGAGCAGCGGGTAGCACCATAACGCCACAACCGCGAGTGCCGTGCGGCTCGCCAACCGTCGGGGTATGCGAGTCTGCGAGGATCGCGTCCTGAGACGAGTCATGGAAACGTGACCTGAGACGAAGCGTGAGTCGTGCGTGAGTCGTGCGTGAGTCGTGCGTGAGTCGTGCGCGAATTCGCGGTAGCCTACCGTCACATGATCGGCGCGGCAAGCATTGGCGAGCGTGAACACCACGGACGGTCCATTCGCCTACCGACGAACAGTCGCGTCAGGGTCACGAGGTGAAACCCACCGCGCGCCAGATGTCATTCGCATCGTAGAGCGTACCGTTCTTCATCACGAGGCGCACGCCGCGAACGTTCCGCACGTCGTCGAGCGGGTTCGCATCGAGCACAATGAGATCGGCGCGCTTGCCCGGTGTCACAGTGCCCACGTCGCCATCCATACGCATCGCCCGCGCCGACACCGACGTAGCGGCCTGGGCGGACGGCCGTGCGCGAGCCAGTAGCGTACGAGCATCAGGTGCTGCGTCACCGGCGCGTGCGTCGCGATCGTGAAGGCGAGATTCGGCAGCACGACCTGTGTCGTCTGGCCTCGCGCGACCGTCGCGCGTCGTCCCTCGACCTCTACGCGCGTCTCCACCACCGTGCTCGAGTCGGTGACGCGCGCGATCTCCAGCTGCGCCGGTGTGAAGTCTCGGCTCATCCGCATCGTCGCCTCGAGATGCGTGCGCCGTCCCCGATCGGAATAGTCGGAATCGGTGACGAGGCGCTGCGCGGTCGCAGCGCTCGTCAGCGAGTAGCGCTCGCTGCCGATCGCGTATCCCACATAGTAGAGCCGCAGCGTATCGTGCATGACGACCGAGTCCGCGCGCTCGACTGCCCCGTGCTGACGGCATCGACGCCTAGGGCGGCCGGCAAGGCGAGTGGCGCGCCGAGCACGATCGCCGCGCTGATGCGCCACGTCACGCGAGCAGGGCGGCGGAACGAATGAGGAAGCGACGGCTGCACGGGCTCTTCCGTTTTGAGAAATGCGCCACTGATCGAGTCGCTCGATAAGGCACGATGACTGTCGAGAGCGCGCGGCGCCAGCGCCTCACGGCTCTCTGCGACATCCCCGACGACCGGATCCGTCGCCTTGCTATTCGGATCTAGGGCTTCTATTAAAGCAGCATCAGTCCAAGGATGGGCTACTCATGTCACGTTCGATACGCGGTCCGCTGGTGCGAGAGCTCGAGCGTCTCCTCGCGGTGGTCGCCGCGGTACTTCTCTTCCTCGCAGCGGTGGTCCCACCATCGCGCGCGCAGAGCGCACCGCCCCACGAACCGCCGATCAGCATCGCGCGCCCGTGGCCACCGGTCGCCACGTTCTCAATCCTCGGGTACGACCCGGCGACCGGCGAGGTTGGCGGCGCGGTCCAGTCGCGCGTGTTCTCAGTCGGGAACGGCGTGCTGTGGGCCGAGGCCGGCGTCGGTGTCGCCGCCACGCAGGCGATCGTCGACGTGAGTTACGGGCCGCAAGCGCTGGCGCTGCTCCGCGCGGGAACGAAGCCGGCGGATGTCATCAAGCAGGTCTGGGATCGCGATCCCGATCCGCGGCCCACGGACTGGACAAAGCTCGGACGGCAGTTCGCGGTCATCAACGCGACCGGCGAGGTCGCGGCGTATACCGGTCCGAAGGCAACAGTGTGGGCGGGCGACAAGCAGGGAAGGTATTGCACCGCGCAAGGTAACATCCTCGCCGGTCCCGATGTCGTGAGCGCGATGGTCACTGCGTTCGAGAATACGACGGGCCATCTCTCACTGCGACTGCTCGCTGCACTCGAGGCGGGGCAACTCGCTGGCGGCGACAAGCGGGGGATGCAGTCGGCGGCCATGCTCATCGTGAAGAAAGACGGCGGCGTCTGGCTGCACAATGATGTGGTGCTCCGACTGCAGGTCGATGACAGCTCCGAGCCGATCAAGGAGCTGCGCCGTCTGGTTGAAAAGGCCGCTGAGCAGCGCAACAGAACGCCGCGCTAGAAAACGCCACACGATCTCCCAGCTGGTGTGATAGACACGGCGTTTGTGACGACCGCTTGACGCAGGCGCCATTGCGGAGTGCGCAAGACCGTTTACAATTGAACGTCGTTGAGATCGTGAGCGGCGGATCGCAGGTTTTGAGAGTGAGGGTTGTGTGCTTTTTTGCGAGCGACCGCGTCGGAATTATTTCCTCTTAGCGATCTTGGGCGCCTGCGCCGTGGCGGAGACGTAGGTGTCCCGTCTTGCGCGTTTCAAGGTTCGCGTCGGGCTGCCGCGCATCGTCGCCTTCTCGAAACTTCCCTCGAGCTCTTCGCTCTACTCGCGCCCTTCTCCATCGACATCCCGCAGAATCACCGCATCGTGCGTCGAGGTTCCGCGCGCAGGTGAGAATGCATCGCCGGTCCCATCGCGTGTTCGTCACTGACTTTCTTTTCCGAGTTTCGCCGTGATCGTAGTGCGTGGTTTCGTCGTCCCACCGTTGCAGCGGAGTAGACACCATGACTAATGCCTGTCGCAGTTCACGCGGGCCGCGAGTCCGGCGCGCAACCCTCTTCCTGGCTGGCGGCCTGCTCCTCAGCGCGGCCGTCGCGCAGGCGCAAACCGGATCCATCACGGGCACCGTGATCGATCGCAATACGACGCAACCGCTCGAGGGAAGCCAGGTGCAGGTGGTCGGAATGAGACTCGGCGGATCCACCGACGGGCGCGGCCACTTCGTCATCCGCGGCGTCCCTGCTGGAACCGCGACGATCCGCGCTCAGCGCATCGGCTACGCCCCGTCGACGCAGACGGCACAGATCACCGCGAACGATTCGGCGCGCGTCGACTTCGCCCTCGGCGTCAGCGCCGTGCAGTTGAGTGAAGTCGTGACCACCGGCACCGGTGGCGCCGTCGAGCGGCGGAAGCTCGGCACGTCGATTGGCGTCGTCGATGTGGACAAGGTGCAGGAGCTCAAACCGATCGATAACGTCGCGGGCGCGCTCGAGGCGCAGGTGCCGGGCCTTCGCATCGCATCTCCGAACGGCGGAGTGGGCGCGGCTTCGGATCTGCGCATTCGCGGGACGTCGAGCTTCACGCTCGGCCAGCGCCCCGTCGTCTACGTCGATGGCGTGCGCCTCGACACGCGCGCCACCGACTGGTCGGCGAACCTCGGCGGACAGGCCTGCTGCAACTTCAACGGCGGTGCCGGCGAAGATCGGCTGAGCGACATCAATCCCGATGACATCGAGCGGATCGAAGTGCTGAAGGGCGCCGCCGCGGCGACGCTCTACGGCTCGGAGGCGACGAACGGCATTATCCAGATCTTCACCAAGAAGGGTCGTACGGAAAGCCGCCCGCAGTGGACGCTGGGGCTCACGACTGGCTTCGACCGCATGCGGCCGAACTTCCCGACGACGCTGTATCCGCGCTTTACCGGACCGGATGGCACACGCGCGCTCGACATGAACAAGACGCTGATCGGCAACGGTCCCTACCAGCAGTACGAGGTCAGCGTGCAGGGCGGCGCGAGCCGCGCCACGTACTTCGTGTCGGGTGCATTATCGAAGGAGGCGGGCACCATCCAACCCAACGATGAGCGGAAGGGTAGCCTGCGGCTGAACGTCACCTGGCAGCCCTCCGACAAGCTTTCCTTCGAAGCACGCTCGTTCTTCGCTAACAATCGCATCAACTCGCTCCAGTCCGGCAACAACTGGACGGCACTCACCGGCAACGCGTCAAACGGCGACCCGCGCGCAGCGAGCAAGGCGCGGCCGTACGGCGAGGCGTGGACGTCGGTGTCGGACATCCAGAAGATGGAGTCGATCAGCAACGCCAATCGCTACACCGGCGGCCTGACGATGAGTTACCAGGCGCGGCCGAACTGGTCGAACCGGTTGACGGTTGGGCTCGATCAAACGAGCGAGCAGAAGTCTCGACTGTTTCCGTACGAGGGGAGCTTCGGCTCCGCGGGTGTGAGCTTCGGTGAGCGTGACTTCGGCTTCCGCGATTACCACGTCTACACCTTCGACTACCTCGGGCAGATCAGCTTTCACCTTCCCTTGAACGTCGGCTCCGACTTCTCCTTCGGCGGCCAGGGGTTCTTCGAGACCGAGCAGCTGAACATGGCGATCGGCAAGACGTTCGCGGGTCCCGGAGTCACCACCGTGAGCTCCGCCTCGCAGACGTTCGGCCAAGAGCAATACGCGCACACTGTCAACGTCGGCATGCTGGTGCAGAACCGCTTCTCCTTCGGCGACCGCGTCTTCGCCACCGTTGGCCTCCGCCGCGACGGCAACAGCGCCTTCGGCACCAACTACGGCTTCCAGTCGTACCCGAAGGCGGACCTCGCCTACAGCATGACCGGACTCGCCTTCCTTCCAAAGGCCGTGAGCAGCCTCAAGGTGCGCGGCGCAATCGGCACTGCCGGCAAGGCGCCGGGCGCGTTCGACCAGTACCAAACCTTCCGGCCCGAAGCCGTGTACCAGAACACGCCGGCCGTCTTTCCGTTCAATCCCGGCAACACGAACCTCGCGCCCGAGAAGACGACGGAGATCGAAGCCGGGTTCGACGCCGGCTTCTTCGCCGACCGCTTGGGTCTCGAGGCATCGGCGTTCCAGTCAAAAACCAAACAAGCGATCGTGAACGTGACGCTCGCGCCGAGCAACGGCTTCCTCAATCCGCAGAAGCAGAACATCGGCGCCATCGAGAACAAGGGATGGGAGGTCGCGCTCAACTACCTCACCGTTTCGCGCCGCGATCTCGACTGGCGCAACGAGCTTCGCCTCGATGGCACCACGAACAAGGTGACCGACGTCGGCCCGCGTCCCCTCGGCGGCAACTTCATTCGCCTTGGCTATCCGGTGAACGGCGTGTGGGCCCGCATACCCGTCGGCTACGACGCGACCACGAAGACGTGGACGCGGAGCGACACCGCGGTGTACTTCGGACCTCCGCTCCCGACGCTCAACCTGTCGTATGGCAGCACGATCGGCTGGAAACGGCTCCAGTTCTACGGCCTCGTGACGATGGAGCGCGGCGCCTCGTTCCTGAACAGCGATCGGCCGTACCGCTGGCGCCAGAAGACGGGTGACGAATACCTGTCGCTACTCAACGCGGACGGTACGACGACAGCGGCCGCCGATTCCGCGCTCGCCTATTGGCGCCTGTTCGACGATCCGGAGAAGCGTAACAACGTGCGCATCCGGCAACTGTCGTTGGCTTTCCAGGTGCCTGATGCGTGGATATCGCGCTACGGGCTCGGTCGCACGACGCTGACCCTATCGGCGCACAACGTCTGGTGGTGGGACCACTGCCACTGCGTCGATCCGAACATGAACTGGGCGGGCGCGGATCCGTTCAACACCGCCAATGGGTTCCTCTCCGATCCGGCGCCGCGGCTCTATCGATTCGCGATTCGCACCCGTTTCTAGCCGCACGGCCTCACTTCTTCCTGGACACACTCATGCGTGCTAAATGGACCAACCGAAACCCGCGCGTCGTCCTCGCCTGGATGGCCGGGATCGGCCTGCTCACTGCCGTCGCGTGCAAAGACGTGCTGAAGGTGCAGGATCCACAGTCGTTCGTGACGGAGAAACTGGACAATCCGATTATTTTCCCCGCGGTCGCCGCCGGCGTCGAGGGTGACTTTCAGCTGACGATCGACGACATCGCCATGTTCACCGGGCTAATGTCGGACGAGTTGACCAATACGAGCACCTGGCGGGACTGGGCGGACATCGGCGAAGGCGTTTTGCGGAAGAACTGGGCGACCGCGGGCTCGTACAGCAACCCGCAGGATCGTCTGCTCCGCGCTCGCTTCGCGGCGCAGGACGCCGAGAATCGCTTTACGAGAGTAATGGGGAAGGACACGGTGGAGCTGAACCCGCTCATGGTCACGGTGCGCGTCACCGAGGCGTGGATCGATCTGGAGCTGGCAATGGCGTACTGCGAATCGCCGCCGAGCCCAGGGGTCGCCGCGGTGTCCGATCAGTTGATGTTCCAGCAGGCGATCAAGAAGTTTCAGACCGAGATGCCGCTGGTGCAGAACGCGCACTTGTCGGCCAGCGAAAAACTCGCGTGGATCAACTACGTGAACGCGGGCCTCGCCCGTGCGCACCTCATGGTCGGCAACTACGACTCGGCGCTCGTGCACGCGCAGGCCGTCTCGGCAGGGTTCCGAAAGGACGCTGTGTTCTCCGCCAACAGCGCCGCGCAACAAAACCTGTTGAACCAGCAAGGCCATCAATCCCAGAACCGCTCGGGATCGCTGAACGTGATGTGGTACTCGCAGCTCGACACGATCGCCGGCTTCCTGCGCGATACGTACAGCGGCAAGCTCGATCCGCGGCTTCCCTTCACGCACGACAACAACAACTCGCTCAAGTACGACAAGGGCGCGAATGGCGTCACGAAGTTCGTCAGCCTGGGTAAAGCCGCAACCGCTGGTGCGCCGATCGCGATCACCAAGAAGGAAGAGATGAATCTCATCGAGGCCGAGGTATACTGGAGGAAAGGCCAGTTCCAGACCGCGATCGACAAGATGAATCTCAATCGTGTCGCCGCGGGGCTCCCCGCGTTCGCGAATCCCGGGACGTCTGACGCGGTACTCACACTGCTGCTGCAGGAGCGCTTTGCGGTACTGTTCGGCGAAGGCCACCGCATGCAGGACCTCAATCGATTTAATCTGGTGAAATCGCGGCTCGGTGCCGGCCGCATTTCTAAGCTCCCGTTGTCGTACAACGAGATCGTCAACAACGCCGCGATCGGCATCGGTGGCGGTAAGTGCCCCGATCCGATCAGCTGACCGGCAGATCACACTAAAGGTGGCGCAGCGCCGGGGCACTCGCCCCGGCACTGCGGCCGCGTCATCCCCGTGCGGCGAGAGTTCATCCATGGATTTGCCGAGTTCGGATTTACGTAGTTCAAACCTGACGCGTGCTGCCTTTGAACAACCGGCGGGTGGCGAGGGCGTCACCCGCCGTCGTTTTCTGTTGGCGCTCGGCGGTGCAGTCACGGGCACATCGCTCGCGTCTGCGCTTTCGTCCTGTGGCGGCGAAAGCACCGCGCCGAAGCAGACCACGCCCACCGGCCTCGTTACTGGAACGGTCGTCGACGCGCGTGGCATCGCGCAGGGAGTCGGCCGAATCTATCTGCTGCAGCAGAGCGGCCTGAACACCGGACGCTACGTCGACGTCGACGCGCAGGGCCGATTCAGCTTCGGGGAGGTCACGGTCGGCGAGTACCAGATTCGCTACTGGGCGGGCTCGCAGTATCATGTACCCGAGCCCAATCTCAATCCGATCCGCATCACCGTTGCCGAGAGCAGCCCCGTCACCGCGCGATTCGTCATCGAGCCCGCGTCGCCGAGCGAGAACGTGCGCGAGATCTACGCCGGCGACGATTTCTTTCAGGAGCAGCCGTTCGGCGACCCGAACGCGAGGGTGACTGTCAAGCTCGGCACGACTGTGTGCTGGTACAACGTCGGCGCGCACAATCACACCGTCACCGGTGGTCCCTGGAACGACTCCGGCCCGATTGAGAGAGCCGCAGAATTCATGTGGGTCGCAGATCGGGTCGGCACCTTCGGCTATCGCTGCATCTACCACGACCCGGAGATGCGCAGCACGCTGCAAGTCATCGCGTAGCCGCGTCCGCGTTTTCCCTCTGCTTGGAGCTCGCCGATGCTCGTGACCGCCTTTTCTTCGCGCCTTCGTTTCGTCCCGGTCGTGCTCGTGGGCATGCTGGCCGCGACGGCGTTCTCGCCGCCGGCCGGCCTCCGGGCACAGGGCGTCGACTACGCGCGCGCGGAGCGGCTATTGCCGTGGAATACCTCGCTCCTCATCTCGGGCGACTCGGTCGCGCCGCAGTGGATGCTCGACGGCACGCGCTTCTGGTACCGCAACAAGACCGTGCGTGGCCCCGAGTTCATGATCGTCGATCCGGCGCGACTATCGAAGTCGCCGCTATTCGACAACACGAAGCTCGCCGCGGCGATGTCCGTGGCGAACGACACCAGCTACGACCCGACACGGCTGCCCTTTCGCACGTTCAAGTTCGGCGAGGACGGCAAGAACGAGCGGATGATCTGGTTCAATACGGGCAAGCGCCGCTTCGACTGTGACATCGTCGCGTACAAGTGCACGACGAAGGACAGCTCGCGGAGCGAAGTCCCCTACGTGCTCTCCCCCGACAAGAAGTGGGAAGCGTTCGTCGTCGGTTATGATGTCTTCGTGCGGCCGCGCGGCGGCGGGGACTCGACGCGCCTGACGACCGACGGCGTGAAATACTGGTCATACGGCCTCACGGAGCCCCGGCCGAGCGAGCTGCAGCAGACGCGCCCACAACCGCGGCGCCCGCAAATCAAATGGTCGCCCGACTCGAAGAAGATCGCCGTCAGCCGCAACGACGAGCGCAACGTCGGCCTGATGTACTACATCTCGTCGACCTCGCAGCGGCCGAAAATGTACTCGCAGCCGTACGCGCTACCGGGCGACACCATCGTGCCGGTGCCCGGGTTCCACATCATCGACGTCGCCTCGAAGACGAACGTGCCGGCGAAGGTATCGCCGGTGCCGAATCAGCTCAGCTTCAACGGCTCGGCGCGCGACTCTGGGTGGACGCACGACGGCGCTAACATCTACGTCACGTACTTTACCCGTGGCGCGAAGGCGCTCTACCTCGCGCAGGTCGACGCACAGACTGGCGCCTCCCACGTCGTGCTCGCCGACTCGGCGAAGACGTTCGTCGAGTTCGCGCAGGGCGAGGGGCAGAACTCGGCGACGTGGTGGGTATCGAAGGATGGCGGCGACATCATCTGGTGGTCCGAGCGCGACGGTTGGGCACACCTCTACCGCTTCGACGGCGCCGGAAAGCTCAAGAATCAGATCACGTCTGGCGCGTGGGCGGTGGGCGCGGTGCAGCACGTCGACGAAGCAACAAAGACGATTTACTTCACGGCGCGCGGACGTGAGCCAGGGCGCAATCTGTACTACGCGCATCTGTATCGGGTGAACTTCGACGGCACGGGCCTGACCTTGCTCACCCCGGAGGATGCCGACCACCAGATCTCGTGGTCGCCCGCGGGGAAGTACTTCGTCGACAGCTACTCCCGCATCGAGAAGGCCCCGGTGACGGTGCTGCGCGCCATGCCCGATGGCCGGGTGATGATGAAGCTCGAGGAGGCTGACGTGTCGCGGCTCGTCGCCGCCGGCTGGCATCCGGCCGAGGTGTTCAGCGTCAAAGCGCGCGACGGGATGACGGATCTGTACGGCGTGCTCTACCTGCCCGCGAACTTGGATCCGAAGAAGAAGTATCCGATCATCTCGAATATCTATCCGGGCCCGCAGGTCGGCTCGGTCGGCGCGTGGAACTTCAAGTCGGGGGGCGAGAACTTCTCGCTGGCCGCGCTCGGCTTCGTCGTGATCCAGCTCGATCACATGGGAACGCCGCTGCGCTCGAAGGCGTTCCACGACAGCTATTACGGAAACTTTGGCGACAACGGTCTCCCCGACCACATTGCGGCGATCAAGCAGCTCGCCGTGCGCTATCCCTACATCGACCTGGATCGCGTCGGTATCTACGGCCACTCCGGCGGCGGCTTCGCATCGACCGATGCGATTCTACGCTATCCGGATTTCTTCAAGGTGGCCGTGTCGGGCGCTGGCAACCACGACAACCGCACCTACAACATCTACTGGGCCGAGAAGTACCAAGGCCTGCTCAAGAGCGACACGCTGCGCAAGACCGACAACTTCGCCACCTCGGCGAACAAGAGCATGGCGAAAAACTTGCGCGGGTATCTGCTGCTGATGCACGGCGACATGGACGACAACGTAAGCCCGGCGAACACCATTCAGGTCGTCGACGAGTTGATCAAGGCGAACAAGACCTTCGATCTCGTCATCGCGCCGAACCGGAACCACGGGCTGAACGAGCCGTACTTCATTCGCCGGCGCTGGGACTATTTCGTCCAGCATCTGATGGGCGAGACGCCACCGGTGAACTGGGAGATTGTTCGACCGGTCGATGTGACGGCACCCGCTGGTGCGGGCGGGCCCCCGATCGATCCATAGCGTTTGAACACGAACCTGTCACGGCATCGCGGCGGGTCCCTCAAGCCACCCTGACCCGGAGCCCAACATGTCTCGTCTGTTCCTCCTCGTCGGGGTGCTGTGTCTCTCCGCCTGCGTCGCGTCACGGGCGCCGAGCCGCGCAAACGCCGAGGTGATCACGCGGGAGCAGATCGAGCACGCCGATGCAGCGACGGCGCTGGACGCCATTCAGCGGCTGCGGCCAAGCTTTCTGCGCTATCGCGGCAACGCGACGACGAGTAGCCCGCGAGGTGTAGCGCCAGTGGTGTACTTCGGCGAGGACCGGCTCGGCAGCCTGACCGAACTGGGCTCCATCGACATCGTGCACGTCGAGGAGATCCGCTACATCAGCGCCATCGATGCGACCACGAGGTGGGGTACGGGCCATACCGGTGGCGTCATTCTGATCGTGACGCGCAAGTCGCAGTGATCGTGGCGCTATCCATACTCTTTCGTTGGACCTGCCGATGATACAAAAGCTTCGCATGTGCGCACGCATGGCGATTCTCGCCGCCGCCGCGCTCTCGGGCGTGCTGCGCGCGCAAGAACCACGCAGCGTCGTCCGCGTCGACCGCTGGCTCGTGCTCGGGCCGGTTCCGGCACGCGCACCGGCCTTCGCAGCAACTGGAGATTCAACGATTCTCGCCGGCCAGCGGCTCTCCATGGAGCACGCCTGGCCCGCCGCCGGGAGCACCGTTTCGTGGCTCGGCGGCGCGACGACCACGTGGAGTGAGCGGCGCGTCCCTGATGGCCTGCTCCGTGTGCCGGGTGGCTCGGAGTCGAGCGCGCTGTTCGCCGTTGCCTACCTCGACGCGGATCGGACGCAACGGGCGAGCATCATTGTCGAAGGCGCCGGCACGCATGTCGTCACGTTGGATGGCGCGCCAGTCAAAGGCGCGCCCGTCGAGCTTCGGCAAGGCAAGCACCTCCTGCTGGTCGAGTCAACGCTGCGGCCCGGCACCGAGCTCGCGCTCTCCGCGCGCGTAGAGCCAACGGAGAGGGACAACCGCGTAACCGTCACGACCGATCCCCGCCACGCCGTGACATTGCAGGAGCTGCAACGCGCCGTCGAGGTGCGCGACATCGCCGTGGCGCCGAGCGGCGACCGCGTCGCCTGGGTGAGCCGGCGCATCGACGCGGACAACGACCGGTTCACCTCACTCATCGAGGTGCACGACGCCGCGACGGGGCACGTGCTCACGCAGCTGAGTCCGGCGAACGACGCCTCGTCGCCGAAGTGGTCGCGCGACGGAAAGCGCTTGGCGTACCTCACGGCGAGCGACAAGATCGACAAAGACAAGAAAGGAGCGGATGGCGGCCGCGATCTCTGGATCTGGGATCCCGCGCGCGGCGAGAGCGAGCGCGTGCTTCGCGGCGAGCGAGGGCTCGCCAACGTCGAGTGGTCCGCGGATGGCGACTGGTTGTACTTCACGGCCACGCATCGCGTCGGGGAGCGCGAGCAGTTCAAGGCCGGCGACGTCCGACGGCTCGTCGAGGTGTGGGACCGATGGAGCTTTTGGCCCGACAAGGCGCAGCTCTACGCGCTGGACCTCGCGCACGGCACGCGCGTGACCTTAGTCGGTGACACGCTCTTCTCTGTCGAAGGCGCTCGCGTCTCCCCCGACGGCAAGCAGATCGTGTTCGCCCGCTCGGCGCGCAGCAATGCGGCCAGGCCGTGGCTGCGCGCCGAAGTGTGGTTGCTCGACTTGATGACGCTGCGCACACGCAAGCTGCTCGACCTCGATCGCGAGGCGTTCGGCGCGCCGACCACCTTCGCATGGTCGCCGGACGGCCGTGCCTTGGCGTTCTGCGCCAGCGCGAAGGAGCTGCTCGAGGGCGATGATCCGACGTTCAGCGTGTACGAGACCGAGCTGTATGCGACGCGCATCGACTCGCCGAAGCTCGTGAAGCTGAGCGACGGCTTCGTGCCGGCGGTTTCCTGCAACAAGCCGCTCGCCTGGAGCGCGCGCGATGGCCGCATCTACGCCAGCGCCGATGCCGGCGCGCGGACGGTCCCGGTGCGGACGAAGGGTCCCGTGCTGAGCGCGCTGACGGCGAAGACGTCGCTCGAGGAAGTCGGCTTGCCGGGCGAGGATATGACGGCGTACGACGTCGGCCCCGTGCTGGTCGCCGCCGTGCAAACCCCAACTACGCCGCCGGCCGTCTATCGCATCGGCCTGGAAGGTGAACGCGCAACCGTGCTGGCTCGCCCGTCCGCCGACCTGTTCGGACCGCAGATCGCCATGCCGAGCTGGCGCTCATGGAGCTTCACGAACGGCAAGGGCTCGAAGATCGAGGCGTGGTACTGGCTGCCGCCCGCGTTCGACTCGACGCATCGGTATCCGGTAATCGTGCATTACTACGGCGGCACACTGCCGATGAAGAAGGGGTTCGACCAGCGGCTCAACTGGTTCGCCGCCAACGGATACGTCGTGCTGATGATGAACCCCGCCGGCGCGCCGGGTTACGGGCAGGCCTTCGCCAACCTGCACACCAACGATTGGGGATTCCCCGCGGCGAGCGACATCATCGATGGTGTACAGCAGTTCACGCGCACGCATCCCTTCGCCGACTCGACGCGGATGGGCAATTTCGGGCACTCGTATGGCGGCTTCATGACGATGCACCTGGCGACGCGAACAACGATGTTCCGGACCTCGATCGAGATCGCGGGAATCAGCAACATCGCCGACTACTGGGGCGGCGGATGGACGGGCTACAGCTACACCGAGGGGACGTGTCCCGGCTGCTACCCTTGGAACCGCAAGGATCTGTTTGTCGATCGATCACCGATCTTTCAGGCCGACAAGATTCGCACGCCGATGCTGCTCATTCACGGGACGGACGACACCAATGTTGTGCCGACGGAGTCCGAGCAGATGTTCACCGCGCTTCGCATGCTGGGCCGCGACGCCGAGCTCATCAGGTTCTACGGCGAGAACCACGGGATCAACTCGAAGCCGTCGGTTACTCGAGCCTTGTACGGCGTGATGCTCGACTGGTTCGACAAGTATCTTCGCGACCGGCCCGAGCAATGGGCCGCGCGCTGGAGGAACGGCGACGGGACGGTGGGAGCACCCACGTCGACATCGACACCGCTGCCTCGCTAGCACCACGTTCCCCTCACTCGCCAACTCTCATGCATCGTCTCATTCGATCGATCGCCGCTCTTGGCGTCATCTCGCTCGCCGCCGGATCACTTGAGGCGCAGCAGATGAATGCCGCGACGTACGCACGCGCCGAACGCTTGCTCGGTGTCAACGCGCGCGAGCTAGTGATCGACGACGCGGTGCAGCCCCGCTGGATGACGGGTGAGCGCTTCTGGTTTCGCAACCGCAACGCGGTCGGCTACGAGTTCGTGGTCGTCGACGCGGCGACGGGGAGCAGGCGACCACTGTTCGATCACGTCCGGCTTGCCGCGGCGCTCTCCGTCGTCGCGGACACGAGCTACGATGCGGCGAAGCTGCCCTTTCGCGACGTGACGCTGCTCGACAGCGGTCGCACGATCCGGTTCGCGACCGGCAAGAGCCGGTACTGGGCGTGCTCGATCCTGACGTACAAATGCGTGGGACCCGACACGGTACCGAGTGAGCGCGCGACGGAGATCAAGTCGCCCGACGGCAAGTGGGCCGCGTTCACGCGCGATGACAACCTCTGGCTGCGCAGCGTGGCGACGGGTGAACGGGTGCAGCTCACGAGCGACGCGGAGCCGGACTACGGCTACGCCAAGCCCACCGGCTGCTGCCAACAGGTGAGCAATGTGCGGCTCAAGCGCGAGGTGCCGCCGGTGGTTCGCTGGTCCTCCGACTCGCGACACATCGCGACGTACAAGATGGATGAGCGGAAGGTCCGGCAGATGTACCTGCTGGAGGCCAAGAATCCGGGTCCGGTACTGCACAGCTATCGCTATGCGCTTCCCGGCGATTCGATCATCCCGACCTACGACATGTACGTGTTCGACGTGGCCACGCGCCACGGCGTGAAGATGCAGCGGCCGCCGCAACCGGTGGTGAACACCACATGCTGCACGCTCATCACGGATACCATTCTCAAGGACGCGCGCTTCGACGCGCCAGGTGACCATCTCTTCTTCACATACGGCGCGCGCGGCTACCATCACCTCGAGCTGCTCGAGGGAGATGTGGCGACCGGAGCCGTGCGGACCGTTGTCACCGAGAAGAGCTCAACCTACATCGAGACCAACCTCGCGGCGGGCGGCATACCGAATTGGCGGCCGGTCGCGCACGACAAGGACATCATTTGGTTCAGCGAGCGCGATGGCTGGGCGCACCTCTACCGAATTGATGGGACGACTGGAGAGGTCAAGAACCGTATCACGAGCGGCAATTGGACCGTCGGTGATCTCCTTCGCGTTGATGAGGCGACGGGATGGATTTACTTCACGGGGCGCGGCCGCGAGCCGCATCGCGATCCGTACTTCCGCCATTTGTACCGAGTCAAGCTCGACGGAACGGGGCTGCAGCTGCTGACGCCCGAAAACGCGGACCATGCGGTGTCGCTCTCACCGTCGGGTGCGTATTTCGTCGACGGCTACTCCGCCATGGACACGATTCCGATCACGATCGTTCGCCGCCTCGATGGGACCTTCGTGCGTGAAGTGCAGCGCGGCGATGTGCGGCAGCTCGCGGCAATCGGTTGGCGCCATCCCATTCCATTCACCGTGAAAGCACGCGATGGGATGACCGATCTCTATGGTCTCCTATTCCGGCCGTCGACGTTCGACTCGACGAAGTCGTATCCGATCATCGACCACATCTACCCGGGTCCGCAGACCGGGCCGATCGGCAACCGCGATTTCGGCGCGGCGCTGCGCGGCACTGGCAGTGCGCTCGCTGAGCTGGGCTTCTTCGTGATCGAGCTCGATGCGATGGGCACGCCATTCCGTTCCAAGGCGTTCCACGACGCGTACTACGGCAACATGGGCGACAACGGCATCGCGGATCACGTGGCCGCGATCAAGCAGCTCGCGGCGCTGTACCCGCAAATCGACCAGTCACGCGTCGGCATCTTCGGTCACTCGGGCGGCGGCTTTTCGTCGACGGACGCAATTCTGCGCTATCCCGATTTCTTCAAGGTCGCCGTGTCGAGCGCGGGCAATCATGATCAGCGGAGCTATGACTACACGTGGGGCGAGAAGTATCAGGGCTTGCTGACGCAACGACCCGACAGCACGGACAACTATGATTCGCAGTCGAACTGGCGCATCGCCGACAGGCTCAAGGGCAAGCTGATGCTCATGTACGGCACGCTCGACGACAATGTGCATCCCGTCGCGACGCAACTGCTGATCGACGCGTTGATCAAAGCGAACAAGGATTTCGAGCTCGTGGTGCTACCGAACCGGAATCACAGTTTCGCGAGCGAGCCGTATGCGATCCGCCGATCGTGGGATTTCTTCGTGCGGCATCTTTTAGGCAGCGAACCACCCCCGGCGTATCCGCTCGTGGTGGTGACCCAGCCTGACGGAACGCCTTAGGATCACGGACGCTCGCGGCGCCACGCCCTAATCTGAAGCGAAAGCGAAATCCCCTTCGGCTCATCGTAGCGATCCGGCGCGACATCTCCACCCATCAACAGCTGGTCGCCGAGGGTCAGGTTGCCGTGCATCACCTTGTCCTGCCAGTCGGCCGGGACCTGATCCGCGAGCGTGGTGCCGGCATAACGGAAGATCGCGCCCACGTGAGCGCCGAGGTGTTCCTCGTAGTACTTGAACGCCGCCTCGCACTCGCCCTTGAAGCTGAGATAGGTGCTCATCTGCACGGTGCACCTTCGAGTCGTGCTACTTTGGCCAAATGTGCGAGATCACCCGCTTGAAGTTGCCGCCGAGGATGCCCTCGATCTCCGCATCGGTGTACTTCCGCCGGATGAGACCTTCGGTGAGATCGAACATGCGCTTCGGATGGTCGAGTCCCTCGACGTCGATCTTCTCGCGGAAGCCATAGCTCCCCTTGTAGCTGGCGCGCAGCTGCTTGTTGATCTCGGGTGGCATTTTGTCGTAGCCGTCGAGATCAATGTCGCTGCCGACGCCCAAATGCTCCGGACCGATCAGCTTGCGCACGTGATCGAAATGGTCGAGCACGTTCTCGATCGTCGTCGGCTCCTTGTCGCTGACGAACATGCGCACCGCCGTGATCCCCATGACGCCGCCGGATTTTCCGCACGCCAAAATCGCCTCGTCGCTCTTGTCGCGCGGATGGCCGCCGGCGAGCACTCTGCAGTTCGAGTGCGTGATGAGCACAGGCTTCTTCGAGACCTCGAACGCGTCCAACGTCGTGCGGTCACCGCAGTGTGAGACGTCGACCACCATGCCGACCTTGTTCATGCGCTCGACGACAGCGACGCCGTAGTCGCTGAGCCCGTCGTCTCGACGCTCAGTCGAGCCGTTGCCGATGAGATTCCGGCTGTTGTACGTAAGCTGCGACACGCGTTGGCCGATGCCGAAGAAATAGTCGACGTCGTCGAGTCGCGTGAACTGCTCGGAATTCTGCAGACCCAGCATCACGCCGATCTTTCCTGAGCTCTTGGCGCGCTGAAAGTCGCCGACACTGTCGATGCGCATCAGCTTGTCGTCGTTGCCCGCGATGAAGGCGTTCCATCCGGCGAAGAACTCCAGCGTCTGCCGGTTCGCGTCGCGCCCGCCGAGTCCCACAGCGGTGTGGAACACATTGATGCCGGAATCCTTGAATCGCTGACAGTCCGCGGCCGTGAAGCTCTCGGGGTCGGCGATCCACTTGGCTTGCAGCGGGAAATTGAGCGTGAAGGGGCTCAACATGTCGATCACGATCGAGCGCTGTACTAGCGCGATCGCGCGCGCCGAGTACTCGCGCGCCGACTGGGCAAACAGCCGGAAGCGACCGCGGTTGATCATCGGTGCGGCGAGCGCGCCTGCCGCGAGAGCACTCGCACTCGTGAGAAAGCCGCGGCGAGAGAGCGGACGACTATCTGACATTGGCATGTCCCCGGAGAGGTGTGAATGAAGCTCGCCATCCGACGGCATGTGGGCAATCACCGCCCGATCGCGACGCTCTAGACATTTTCAACGAACCGCCGTAATCCCATGACACGAGTCCAATTATGAAAGGAGGAGCTCGCATGTTCGAACGGCGCGACGTCTGGGTGTTGAGTGATGAGAACAAATGGCACCCGACCATCGAGTGGTACGCTCGAGCGGTCGGAGCGCTGCGCGGCAGAGACGGCACCAACTTTTCCGATCCGACGAGCTGGCGCTATCTCGCCGAGGTGCATGGGACGGACATTGCCCACGGAAAGTGGCCCAAGGGTGCGACGTGGGATCAGTGCCAGCACTCGAGCTGGTTCTTCCTGCCGTGGCACCGCATGTACCTGCACCACTTCGAGCGCATCGTCCGGAAGGCGATCGTCGATCTCGGTGGTCCCAAGGATTGGGCGCTGCCCTACTGGAACTATTGGAATCCAAAAAAGGCCGCGGTGCGAAAACTTCCGCCCGCCTTTCTCGCGGCGAAGATGCCATCGGGGGAAGCGAACCCGTTGTTCACCACCGAACGCGCGGCTTCCGTAAAAAAAGGAGTCGCGATCCACGCCGACGCCGTCAGCGCCGATGAAGCGATGGCCGAGGGGACGTTCATCAGCAATGGCAGCGGCGGATTCGGCGGGCCGGTCACCGGCTTCAGCCACGCGGGTGCGGGAGTCGGCAGCCTCGAGAACGTGCCGCACGGCTCGGTCCACGTGAGCGTCGGTGGCACGCAGAATCCCCCGGGCTGGATGAGCCGCTTCGAGACCGCCGGTAGAGATCCGATCTTTTGGCTCCATCACGCGAACATCGACCGGCTCTGGGAAGCGTGGCTGCAAGGCGCCGGTGGCCGCGCCAATCCCGCCGATGCCAAATGGCTCAAGATGAAGTTCACGATCGGCAGCGGCACCGCGGTCACCACGCTTTCCGTGAAAGACGTGTTGACGACGACCAAAGCTCCGCTTCAATACAAGTACAGCGATCTGTCCTTTCCAGCGCCACCGCCGAGTCGCGTGCTCGCGACGAAGGCCGACGACGCGCTGAAGGCGAGAGGCGAAATGCCAGCAGACATTCCTCCGGAGATGGTCGGCGCGAGCAAGTCCCACGTGCCGCTCACGTCGTCACGCAGCGAAGTCGAGATCTCGGTCGCCGCGCCCACCGGTCCGCTACGCGCCATGGCGCCCGGCACTCGGCCACGCAAAGTGTTCTTGAAGATCGAAAACGTGACCGGCACATCGCTCGCGGCGGGGACGTACGTCGTTCACGTCAATCTTCCCCGCGATGCGGACACGGCCGGGGCCGCGCACGATGACCGGCGCGCGGGGCGCATCTCCATGTTCGGCGTGCCGGAGTCGACGCAGAGCGACGAGAAGCACAGCGGCAGCGGCCTCACCTTCTCGTTCGACATCACCGCGCTCGCGCACGAGTTGCAACAGCGCCGGGACTGGGATCCCGAACATCTGCGGGTGTCGTTTACTCCGGTGCCCGGCTCCGACGAGGGCGCGTCGGGCGGAGATGTGCGCGTTGGTCGGGTGAGCCTCTTTTACGCATGACCGTCGTGTCGCCGCGAATCGTCGGGCGCGTCTCGGCGCCGTCGCGCGTAACGCTGCGGCGCATCCGCTGGCACCATCCGGAATGGTGGCTGCTCACCGCCGCGCTGATGGCGTGGCTGGCCATCGCGCGCGCGTCCCATCCGAGCAGCCATCAGATGTCGGTCGATCCGGCGACGATGCTGCTCATGGTCGTCGCCATGATGCTGCCGCTCTCGCTGCCGAACGCGCGGCACGTCGGGCTGTCGAGTCTCTGGCATCGCCGGCAGCGCGCCATCGCCTGGTTCGCCGCCGGCTATCTGGTCGTCGCCCTGTTGACCGAGCTCGTGATGGTGCGGAGCTGGATGCTGCTGGACCCGATCATCGGCTCCACGGCGGCGCTCATACTGGCGGTTGTGGCGGCGACAGTGTGGGAGGTTTCGCCCATCAAGCAGCGGCTGCTGCGCCGCTGCGAGTACACCATGCCGCTCGCGCCAAGCGGTTGGAGAGCAGGCCGCGACTGTGTGCGGTATGGTGCGCGCATTGGACTCACTTGCGTCGCGATGTGCTGGGCACTGATGCTGGTATGCGTGACGGCTCCTCACGCGGGAGTCGTGATGCTCGCGATTTTCGGCTTGCAGGTGGGCAGGCGCATGGAGTGGCATCTTCTCTTGCCGTCGACATCGTAGCGGGCACGCTGTCGGTCGCGAGCGCATGACGACGTGAAGGAGCGCCTAGGGTGCCACCGGCTTCTCCGAAGGCGGTGAACGCTTCAGAAAAGTTCCTCGGCCAGCGCGACGATGATGCCCGCAGGGCCTCGCATGTAGCAGAGCCTGTACGTGTCCTCGTACTGGGCCACCTCGCCGACGAGTTCGGCGCCGTTGGCCCGCAGGCGAGCGACAGTGTCGTCGACGCTTTCGACTGTAAACATGACACTGCGGAGGCCCAGCGCGTTCGGCGGTGGGATTGCCGGTTCGATCGCGACCAGTTTTGGATTGCGAAACTTCGTCAGCTCAAGCCGCCCGTGGCCGTCTGGGGTCCGCATCATAACGATGTCGACTTGGACACTTTCGAGTCCGTTGACGCGGTCCACCCACGGTCCCTCGACCAGCGCCTTGCCGTCGAGCATCAGGCCGAGCGCGGTGAAAAAAGCGATAGCGGCTGCAAGATCGTCGACGACGACACTGACGTGGTCCAATCTCTTGATCGTCATGTCCTTAGCATAGAAGAGGTCGTGCGCGCGGTCCAGGCGACCGTTCTCGCGAGCTGGACGTGGTTAGCCGTACTAAGCGTTGAGGGTGATGACAGTCGCCCATGAAGGTGACTAGAATTCAGCTTCCTCCATCCAACATCCCTATGAGTCTTCGAATCCGCTTCATCGCGGCGACACTGGCCGTCGCAGTCGTTCCGGCGATCGCGATCGCCCAAGCAAAACCCATCGACCGGGTCAATCTCGACACGACTTGTGCCGCCTGCGCCGACTTCTACTCCTTCGCCAATGGTGGATGGTCGAAGCGCACGCAAATCCCCGCGGCGTACTCGTCCTTCGGCTCCTTCACTGAAGTCAGCGATCGCAATGAAGCGCTGATCAAGCAGGTGCTCGACGAAGACGCCGCCGCCGTAAAGAGCGGCAAGGCAAAGGCCGGCACCAACGAATGGAAGGTCGGCACCTTCTACGACGCGTGCATGGACTCGACTGCGATCGAGTCGGCGGGGATCAAGCCGCTCCAGCCGACGCTCGATGCGATCAACCGCATTAAGACGAACGCCGATCTCGCCGCATCGCTCGGCACGATCTCTCGGCTGGGTGGCGGTGGCGTATTCAACGTCGGTCCTGGACCGGATGCGAAGAACAGCAAGGAAATCATCGGGCACGTCGGACAGGGCGGGCTCGGTTTACCGGAGCGCGAGTTCTACTTCCGCGCCGATGACCGGAGCAAGCAGATGCGCGACGCCTACGTCGCCCACATCGAGCGCACGCTCGTGCTCGGCGGCGAGAGCGCCGACCAGGCAAAGAGCGACGCGCAGAAGGTGATGGCGCTCGAGATGAAGCTCGCCCAGCGCTCGATGTCGCGCGTCGCCATGCGCGACCCGAACGCGACCTACCACAAGATGATGCTGGCCGACGTGCAGAAGCTCATGCCCCATGTCGACCTCAAGTCATACATCGCGCAGATCGGCGGCGGCAACGTCACCACGGTCAACGTCGCGCAGCCGGAGTTCATCACCGGCGCCGACTCCCTGCTCGCCACGGAGCCGGTCGAGGATTGGAAGACGTACTACCGCTGGCACTCGATCAACGCGGCGTCGCCGACGCTCAGCACGCCCTTCCAGGCCGAGGCGTTCCGCTGGCAGCAGGTGATGTCGGGCGCGAAGGAGCAGCTCCCACGCACGCGTCGCTGCATCGCCGCGACGAACAGCGCGCTCAGCGAGGTGCTCTCGCAGGAATACATCAAGCGCAACTTCTCCCCGGAGGCGAAGGCGCGCGCGGTGACGATGGTCGAGAATCTTCAGTCGGCGCTGCGCGAGCAGATCAAGCAGCTGCCCTGGATGTCCGAGGCGACCAAGACGCAGGCACTCGTCAAGCTCGATGCCTACGTGCGGAAAGTTGCCTACCCCGACAGCTGGCGCGACTACGCGAAGCTGCAGGTAAAGCCGGGCGCGTTCGCGGAGAATCTGCGCGCGGCGCGCGAGTTCGGCCGCGAGATCAATTGGGCCAAGCTCGGCAAGCCGGTCGATCGCACGGAGTGGGGAATGCCGGCGACGATCGTCAACGCGTCGTACTCACCGAGCGTGAACGGCGTGACGCTGCCGGCGGGGATTCTGCAGCCGCCTTTCTTCGATCCCAAGGCGGACGACGCCGTCAACTACGGCGCCATCGGCGCGGTGATCGGTCACGAGATCGGCCAC
>JALZAE010000247.1 GCA_030948535.1 Gemmatimonadota bacterium
AACTTCACGCCTTGGTCGGGATCGAACTTCCGCGCCGCCGTGAGCAGGCCGACGTTGCCCTCGCCAATCAGGTCGATGAGGGGCAGCCCGCGGTTCTGATATTTCTTGGCGACGGAGACGACGAACCGAAGATTCCGCCGGACCAACTCGTCCATCGCGTGTTGATCGCCCGACCGGACCTGGCGCGCGAGCACCTTCTCCTCGTCGGCTTTCAGCAGCGGATAGCGGCTGACCTCGGCGAAGTACTGGTCCAGGATATCCCGATCCGCCTCGCCGGAACCGATGTCGGCATTGGCGGGGGCGCGGCGGCGTTTTTTGGGTGCTGCTTCGGCCATGTGGTCACCTCAAATAGTTCACAGGGCTTTTCAGCAAGAACAGCACCGCCGCATCTCGGCAGCGGACCGATCTAGAGCGGTGGCTCTCGCCGCCTGCTTAGAAGACGCAGAGAAAACGCCGCGGCGACACAAACGACACCGATGATTTGCGCATTCCGGCTACCGATTCGTACACCGTATCCCCAAATGCTGATCCCAACGAGAACGAGGATCGCTTTCGCGGTGTCGATCGGCTTCATCATCCTTCCTTGGAGCGGCGCACGAACCGTCGCACGCCTTCCTTGAACTCCTCCGTCGCGCGGGCATCGACGTTGGTCTGCGCGCCGAGCTCGATGCCCTCGATGAACCCGGCATCATCCAGGTCGTAGAAGAGGCGTTTGGTCAGCCGCATGGCATCGGGTCCTGCCTTGACCAGGTCGGCCAGTACGGCGTCCACGCCGGCTTGAAACGCGCCACCGCTGAAGACGCGGCTCACCAGTCCGAGCTCGAGCGCCTCGCGCGCCGGAACCACCCGGCCCGTCGCCACGAGATCGAACGCGCGCTTCTCGCCGACCGAGCGACGGAGCATCGTCATCACCATCGCCGGCACGAAGCCGATGCGCACTTCGGGATACCCGAACTGCGCGCCCTCGTGCGCCAGGACGATGTCGCAGGCGGTGGCGAGCCCCGCACCACCGGCAAGCGCCCGCCCCTGCACCACCGCGACAACCGGCTTGCCCATGCCGCGAATGATCGTGAACACCTTGCCCAGCGCGTGCGCATCGCGGAGATGGGTCTTGGCGTCGGCATTGATCATCAGCTCCAGCGCCTCGAGATCGGCCCCCGCGCAGAAGTCGGTGCCATCGGCGCCGAGACAGACCGCGCGCACCGAGCCGTTCACGTCCATCGCCTCGAGCGCCCTTGCCAGCTCGATTGCCGTCTCGCGATCGAGTGCGTTCTTCTTTTCGGGACGGGCAAGCGTGATGCGGCCGATCGGTCCCTCGACCTCCGCGCGAACCCTCGTCATTTGTCGTCCGCTCGATGCGCGGGCAACGCCAGGGTTCGCGCGTCGCCGTCCGGCACATCGATCACCATGCGCAGCAGTGCCGTGGAATAGACCTTCCCCTGCGCATCGGTCTTGAGCGACAGTGTTCCACCGCCGCCGAGCGCGCCGTGCAAGAGGAAGTTGAGCGCGGAGATGTTCGGCAGCTCGAAGCGGTCGACGCCGCTGATCGCGCCCCGGAAGTGCTCGGCCACCCGATCGCGCGTAACGAAGTCGCGCAGCACCGGGTACCACCGCGGCTCTCGCGCGATGAGGCCGACGTTCGCGGTGTCGCCCTTGTCGCCGGAGCGGGCATGGGCGATGTCGAGGAGGCGGACTTTCATACGCGCACCATTTCGACCGAGGGCGTGACGACGCGCTTGTCGACCAGCGCCGGCCAGTATGCGACGACCTCTTCGACCTTGGGCCGTCCGCCGGCGAAGCCCGTCACGCTCGGCGGCCCATTGAGGACGAGCGGAGCGAGCTCGCGCGTGAAGCGCTCGACCGCGGCGCGGTCCGATCCGCGAACGCCGATGCGCAGCTGCACCTCGGGCGCATCCGGTTGCAGATCGCCGGCCAGGAGCCCATGCGTTGCCGAAGCGCCGACGAACTCGGTCAGAATCTCATCGAAGTGGAGACCGAGGTTCTCGAGACGTTGGCGGAGGATGCGGTCAGCCGCCATCGCCTTGTCGAGCGCTTCGGGCCAGGCGTAGACGAGCGTGCCCACGGCCTTGAATCCGTTCCGATAGGCGATCGACACCTTGAGCTTGTCGGTGTTCGGACGGCCCTCGATGCCGAAGACTTTCACGCGATTCTCACCATCCTGCGCGATGCGGATCGTGGTGAAATCGGCGACGACGTCCGGCGTGATGTACGCGTGCGGGTCACCCATCTCGTAGACGAGCTGCTCGCTGACGCTGTGGACATCGATGCGGCCGCCGGTGTTCGGATGCTTGATGATGGTGAACGTCGCATCGGCGCGCGCCTCGACGATCGGATAGCCGACGTTGGCCATGTCGGGAATCGACTTCCAATCGTAGAGGCAGTTTCCGCCGGAGCATTGCGCGCCGCACTCGATGATGTGGCCGGCGATGATGCCCGCGGCCAGCTTGTTCCAGTCGTCGCGCTTCCATTTGAACTCGTGCAGCAGCGGCGCCATGGTCAGCGCGGTGTCGGTCGAGCGGCCGGTGATGACGACGTTCGCGCCCTTCTCGAGCGCGTCGACGATCGGGCTCGCGCCGATGTAGGCATTGGCCGCGAGCACGCGATCGCGGACCGTCGAAAGGGGCTCGCCGCTCTCCATGTTCGCGAGCGCATGGCCCTGCGCGAGCAACTCGTCGATTCGAGGCAGCAGATCGTCGCCGGTGACGATGCCGAGCAAGAGCTTACCGCCGAATCCTGCTTTCGCCGCCGCGGCGCCGACCGCATCCCCGCACGATCTCGGATTGACGCCGCCGGCGTTCGCGATGACGCGTACGCCGCGCTCGACCACCGCCGGAAACACGCTCTCCATCGCGCCGATGAAGTCGCGCGCGTACCCCATCTTTGGGTCGCGCTCTTTCTGCTTCTGCAAGATCGACATCGTCACCTCGGCCAGATAATCCAGCATGAGGTAATCGATGGGGCCGCCCTCTACTTGCCGGCGCGGCGCCTCGAGCCAATCGCCCCAGAAGCCCTGGCCTGACGCTACGCGAACGGTCTCCTTCACTGCGCGTCCCTCAAGTTGATGGGCAGCACGAACGGACCGAGATGCGGACCGGCATTTTGTAGCGACGCGCGCAGTGCGAGCGCGAGCACGTCGCGGGTCTCGTCGGGATAGACGATGGTATCGATGTAGCCGCGGGCGCCTGCAAAGCTCGCCGACAGCTGATGCTCGTAATCCGCGCGCATCTCGGCAACGGACTCCGAGACCTCCGCCGACGGCTGCTGGCCCTTTTTCTTCGCCTCGGCGAGCGCGGGACCGTGCACGGCTTGGATCGCCGACTCGCCCTCCATTACCGCCATGCGCCCCGTCGGCCAGCTGAAGATGAAGTCGGGATCGAACCCCTGGCCCGCCATCGCGTAGTAGCCCGCGCCCGACGCGTGGTTCACGGTGAGCACCAGCTTGGGCACGGTCGCCGTCGCCATCGCCTCGACGAATCGCGCGCCGGCGCGAATGATCCCTTCGTGCTCCGCCTCGGGGCCGACCATGAAGCCGGAGACGTCCTGCACGAAGAGCAGCGGAATGCCGAGACGGTCGCAGCGATCGATGTAATAGGCGACCTTCTCGGCGCTCTCGGCGTACACGATGCCGCCGAAGCGCGGCTTCTCGCCGGGCCGCCCTTTGATGAGGCCGCGCTGATTGGCGATGATGCCAATCGACATGCCATCGATGCGGGCGTCGGCGCAGATCATCTCGCGCGCGAGCTCGCCCTGAAACTCATCGAGCGTGCCGTCATCGGCGATGGCCCGCAACACCTGATGCATGTCGTACGACATCCGATGATCGGTCGGGAGCAGATCGTAGAGTGCCGAGTCGTCGGCCGTCAGTCGCTGGTCATCACCACGAGCGGGTGAACGCTGACCGCTCGCCGCCAACGGTCGCTTGTCGGGCAACCTGTGAATGAGATCACGAAGCTTTTCACAGCACGCTTCATCGTTCGGCACTTTGTAGTGCGCGACGCCGCTGATCTCGGTGTGCGTCCTCGCCCCGCCAAGCGTCTCGCCATCGATCGTCTGGCCCGTGGCGCCCTTGACGAGGTTGGGTCCGCCGAGCCCCATGAAGCTCGAGCCTTCGACCATCAGGATCACGTCGGACAGCGCCGGTAGATACGCGCCGCCCGCGATGCACTGCCCCATCACCGCGGCGAGCTGCGGAATTCGCAGATAGCGCCGCATGATCGAGTTGTAGTAGAAGATGCGGCTCGCGCCGTACTGGCCCGGAAAGACTCCGCCCTGGTACGGGAGGTTCACGCCGGCGGAATCGACCAGATAGACGATGGGAATTCGGCAGCGCATCGCGATCTCTTGGGCGCGCAGAATTTTTTTAATCGTCTCGGGCCACCAGCTGCCTGCTTTGACGGTCGCATCGTTCGCGACGACCACGACCTCACGGCCGTGCACGATGACGATGCCGGTGACGACTCCCGCGGCGGGCGCCTGGCCCTCGTACTGATCGTGGGCGACGAGGAGGCCGACCTCGAGAAAGCGCGAGCCTGGATCACGCAGCCGGTCGATGCGCTCGCGGGCGGTAAGCCTGCCCTGCGTGTGCAACCGCTCGATCTTGTCCTTGCCGCCGCCCTCGCGCAGACGCGCCTCGAGCTCGCGCGACTCGGCGCTGAGCTCGCGTAGTCTGGTCGTCACGCTTGCTGTTCGGCTTGTTCTCTCGCCGCGAACCATTCCTTGATGTAATCGGCGAGGGCGGAGGTCGGCGTGCCGGGTCCGAACAGTTTGCCGACGCCGCGTCGCTGCAGCTCGTCCATGTCTTCCTTCGGCAGAATCCCGCCGCCGGTGATCAGAATGTCCTCGCGTCCTTGCTCGTGCAGCAGGTCGAGGACGCGCGGAAAGAGCGTCATGTGCGCACCGCTCAAAATCGACAGCCCCACGACATCGACGTCCTCTTGCACCGCGGCCGTAGCGATCATCTCCGGCGTTTGATGCAAGCCGGTGTAGATCACTTCCATCCCGGCGTCGCGCAGCGCGGCGGCGACGACCTTCGCGCCCCGGTCGTGTCCATCGAGGCCGGGCTTGGCGATCAGTACGCGAATGGGACGGGACAAGAGGCGAGTGGGGTATGGGACGTGACCCGGACAGCACAGCGTTGTACCGGAAAGCTACCTCCTGGCTGCACACACGCAAACCGACGGCGATCTTGCGGCGAGGCGGGCTCGTACTATCGTCACTCGCACCTCACCTCCGGATACGGCAATGTCGTTTCTCTCCACGATGTCGGCGAAGGACATCATCGCGTTGGCGTTCTCCTTCACCGCCTTCGTGGTCTCGATGATCTCGCTGCGCCAGAAGAAATTCGAGACGGAGCGGGCGATCCGGCGCGAGCTGTCCGATGCCATCGACAAGATCAACAAGATCAACATCGAGACCGCCAAACTCTGGGAGGATGGCATCACGCCGGCCGAGCAGAACATGCTCAACGTCTACGGCCAACAGGGCGTGAGCCTGACGCGACAGGCGCTGTATCTGGCCGAGCAGATTCCCAAGCGCGTCAGCGACGTCGAGTACGGCACGATTGCGCAGGCGCTGATCAACCTCGGCAATCTGTCGCAGGCTGATGCGTACTACCGAAAGTCGGTCGAACAGTCGCCGGACGAATTTGCGAAGGCGCTCAACAAGCGCGTATACGCCCACTTTCTCTTCATGACCGGACAGGTGGAGCGGGGCCGCCAGCTCTTTCAGGAGTGTCTCGCCCCATTCGATGCTCAGGGCGATTACAACTTGTACGCGAAGGGTACGACGTATCTGCGATGGGCGATGGCGGAAACGATCTTTACCTCACGGCAGGCGGGCGAAGAGAAGTTCACGGCGGCGCGAGACGCCATCCAGCACATCAGCAATTCAATGCTTCAGATGAACGCACGGCGAGAGTACGACAACACCTTGTCCGAGCTCACCAGGCAAATGACGCCGCCCCGGCCCGGAGCCTTGGGCGTCAGCGCTTTCTCGCCACCAGCATCATCTCCCCCGAACGTCGCGCAAGCGGAGCATCGTTGAATCCATCGTAGGCCGCCTCGAGCGTCAAGCCAACCGCTGCAAAGAGCTCGGCCATGCGCGTGGCCGTGTACAGACGAATGCGATGCTCGCGCCGCGGCGCCTTGTTCCGCCGGCGCAGCGTCGTGCGGATGGTGAGGACGCCCGTCAGGACATCGAGCTCGCGGTCGTGCTCGACGACAGTCCCGCTCTGTGATCTCCATGAATCGTGCGCGACGAAGCGTCCCACCACCCCGTCGCGGCTGCCGCCGTGCCAGACAAAGACGCCGCCGGGTTTGAGCGTGCGCGCCACCTCGGCGATGACGCGGGCGTCGTCCACCGGATCGTCGAAGAAACCGAACGACGTGAAGAGGTTCACCACGCCACCGAAGCGCGACGTCCAACGCGCGGGAAGCTTGCGCATGTCGCCGCGAACATAGCGGAGCGTGGAACCGACGCCACGACGGCGGGCGACGCCGAGCAGATCCGCCGAGTAGTCGAATCCCGTGACATCGAACCCCGCCTCAGCGAGACCGTGCGCGTGACGGCCTTGACCGCATGCGAGGTCGAGTAGCCGAGCGCCAACCGGGAGTCCGAGCACATCGACGAGCCGCGACACTTGCCGCCGCGTGTACTCGAGCCCCATCAGTGGCCCGAATTCGTCGAGATAGTCGGCGTCGAAGTACGTCTTCCACCATTGAGCCGCGGATTCTTTCCTCATTTAGGACCGCAGCGACGCGGATTTGCGCAGATGAACGCAGCCACGGCTAAGTCGCCTTATCTGCGCAAATCGGCGGCGCCTATGTTGGTGATGGGAAAGAATCTGCGGCGCTCAGAAGAACACGGGCTCCCGGTACGCGCCGAAGACCTGTTCCATCGCGGCGCGGATTTCGTAGAGCGTGCAGTACGCTCGCGCCGCGTCGAGGATGAACGGGATGAGGTTCTGCGACGTCTTGGCGGCTTCGGTGAGCGCGGCAAGTCGCTGCTGCACCTGAGCGTCATCGCGGCCGGCGCGGAGCTCTGCCATCCGCTGCCGCTGCTCGCGTTCGACGCCCTCGCTGATCTTGAGGAGCGGGATCGTCAGCTCCGGCTCCTCGGTCACGAACTCGTTCACGCCAACGATGACCCGGCGCCGCTGCTCGATCTCCCACTGCTGCCTGGCCGACGACTCGGCGATCTTGCGCTGGAGCCAGCCGGTCTCGAGCGCCGGCACCACGCCCCCCTGCTCATCGATCTGCACGAACATCGCCTCCGCGTCGCGCTCCATCCGGTCGGTCAGCGATTCGACATAGTAGGATCCCCCAAGCGGGTCGATCACGTTCGGCACGCCGGTCTCGAAGGCAAGCACCTGCTGCGAGCGGAGCGCCACCTGCACCGCCTGCTCGGTGGGAAGCGCCAGCGTCTCGTCCATCGAGTTGGTGTGCAGCGATTGCGTGCCGCCGAGCACCGCGGCGAGCGCCTGATAGGCGACGCGCACGATGTTGTTC
>JALZAE010000253.1 GCA_030948535.1 Gemmatimonadota bacterium
GTTGAAGCGCTTTGGGTAGAGCTCCATCGAGCGTTTGTAGGCGACGAGCGCTTCCGTCGGATGCTTCTGCTCCAGGAAAAGGTCACCGAGAAGCTCGAGTGCCGGCAGCGTGGGCGCGGGCGTCACCGGGTGCTTCGGTGTCGAGCTCTCGAGCTCCACGGCCTCTCGCATCAGCGCAGTGCTCGAGTCTTCCCTCCCCTCGGCGTGCGCGCGCCACGAGAGCAGTTCCAGGCGCAGCAGTCGAACATTTCGCGTAAACAGATCTTCGCCGGTCCTACCGCTTGCCGCTTCGAGCTGGTCGAGCCGATCGCTGGCCACTCTGGCGTCCCCGACATGTCCCAGGTGAGCGGCGCCAAGGCCGCGCGCGAACTGCGCGATCGCTTCGGCCCAGATGAAGCGATCCCAGTCGAGCGTCGCGGGGGTGCGCGGAACGATCAGCGATGCCTCGCTCCAGTCGCGACGCTCCAGCGCGTAGCGCGCCTGTGTCGACGCGAGGTGGAACGCGGTCTTGAAGGTCGGCTCCATGCGCTCGGTGCCGCGAAGCCGCCGCACTTGCGCGAGCGCGTCGCCGTCGGCGCCCTTTTGCAGATACGCGTAGACCAGATATTCGATCGCGTGTGGAAACTCGTCCCATACGAGCTCGCCGCGCTCACCCGCCGGTTGCGCCAATGCGGCCGTCGCCGCCGCGACGTTGCCACGAATCACGCCGTTCCAGTCGCCGATGCGAGTGTAGATGTGCGTCGGCATGTGGAGCGCGTGCGCGTTCAGCGGCGCGGCGCCCTCGTACTTGTGCGTGATGTCGAGCGATTCGTGCTCGCGCCCCGGCGCATCGTTGGCGTGGACGAGGTAGTGCATCGCGCCAGGATGATTTGGATTTCGCTGGTAGACACGAAGCAGAATTTCCGCGGCGCGGTCGGAATGCTCCCGGGAAATTCCAGTCGACGGGTTGGTGGCCAGCTCTGCCAAGGCGTAGAACGCGGCCGCTTCGTCGTCATCCGGGAAGGCTGCGTGAAGTTTCTCCGAAGCCTGCTCCCAGCGCCGAATGCGAAGCCAGTAATCGGGCGATACCGGCTCGAGAAAGAATGCTTCCGCCGCGGCGACAAAGAGACGCTCCCGCTCGGTCGGTGGCCCGAGCGCATTGGCTTTCTGCACGGCGTCCCATCCGCGCTGGAGCGCGTCCGGCCGCGGCCGCGTCGGCCAAAGCGGCTGAAAGAGCGTCATCGCAATGCCCCATTGCGCCATCGCGCAGCGCGGATCGATCGTGGCCACGCGCTGGAATCTCTCGCGTGCCTGCGGGTAAGTCATGTGATGCAGCAAAGCGACCGCTCGATTGAATTCCGTCCGCGCGCCGCTCGAGCAGCTGATCGGAAAATTCACCGTGTCCATGGCGTGGCTGGCGTGCTGATCGGCCTGGCCGCTCAGTGCCGGTGCGCTTCCCGCGAAGAGCACGAGTACGGCTCCGGCCCGGAGCCACCGATGGACTCGCCGCGTGCCGCGCCCTGGTGGCGGACCGAATGTCTCGCGGGCGATTCTCATGCGCGGCATGCTCGATTCTCCGGGTTGCGGCTGATGAACAACTCGCAGTTTGACTTCCCCTCACGCCGGCGCTCAGCTCATGGCGTTGGGTGTGCGCCGCTACGCGCCGCGTCGCGAACGGTTGCCGGATATCAGTGCGGCAATCGCAACGGCGATGGCGCCGAGCAGCACCGACGCGGGAGGAACGGCGACGTAAACGAAGGCAGCCTGCGGCCTGCGATGCCCCCTCGCATCATCGGCATAGACGGCCAGCGAGCCCAGCGTGACCACCAGCATCGCGACGTAGAGCGTGGCTCGAGTGCGCAGGGACCAACGCTTCGACGCGATGTCGGCCAGCATGAAGAGCGCGAAAGGCGCGGCGACCCAGAAGGCGAAAATAACCAACAGAAACGTGGGAGGATGCTGGCCTGCTACGAGCATCAAAGCGAGCGAGCCCGCCGCCCCAGCGTAGGCCGCGATCAACGCCGCGTCGCGCAGCCGGCCGAGGAAGCGACCCGCCGGCCCGCCTTGGCGAACATCCGAACCCATCTGGCCCGGCGAGTTGACCCTCATCAATCCTCCCGATGGTCTGCGAGTCGTCCGCCGAACTCCACCAAGAGTACGATGTCGCGGAACGATGAGCCAATCACGTTCTGTGATTGGCTTACGTTTGGCGACGCAGCGGTGCATCGTTTCTGCACCCACCGACCGCCACGAGCAAAAAACACCGCATCCGCGCGACGCTCCTACCGAGCGCGCGGTTCGTGGAGCGACCATGTTCCGCACTCGCGTACGGCTCAACCTGCCGGGAGAGCTTCGATGAACGCACCCCCGAGTCCCCCCGCCCCACCGCCATCGGGTAACCCGGCAAACCGGCGCCACCCTGAGACCATTGGCCCCTATCGCATCATCGGCACGCTGGGCGAAGGCGGCATGGGGACCGTATACGAGGCGGAGCAGGACCAGCCTCATCGCGTAGTGGCGCTGAAGATCATCCGCCATGATTTCGTTTCGCCGGAGCTGATCCGCCGCTTCTCTCTGGAATCCGAAGTACTCGGCAGGTTGCAGCATCCCGGCATCGCGCAGATCTATCAGGCCGGCACCTTCGAGGACTCGCACGGATCGCGGCCCTTCTTCGCGATGGAGCTGGTCAAGGGCCAGCCGCTCACCGAGTACTTGCGCTCTCAGACGCTCGACATGCGGCAGCGGCTCGAGCTGTTCGCGCGGATCTGCGACGCCGTTCATTACGCCCACCAACAGGGTGTCATCCATCGCGATCTGAAGCCCGCGAACATCATGGTGGATGCCGCGGGTCAGCCCAAGATTCTCGACTTCGGCGTCGCGCGTCTGACGGACGCCGATGTGCAGGCCACTCGCCAGACGTCGGTCGGCGAGGTGATCGGCACCCTGCAGTACATGAGTCCAGAGCAGGTCAATGCCGATCCCACCGACATCGACACCCGCAGCGACGTGTACTCGCTCGGCGTCATCCTGTACGAGGTGCTGTCGGGACGGCTTCCGTATGATCTCGCGCGAAAACTGATTTACGAAGCGGCGCGCATCATTCTCATCGACGATCCCGCGCGCCTCAGCTCCATCGACAGAAACTTCAAGGGCGACGTGGAGATCATCGTCGCCAAGGCGTTGGAGAAGGAGAAGCGGCGGCGCTACGGCTCGGCGGAAGAGTTGGCGAGCGATGTGCGTCGCTTCCTGAACGATGAGCCGATCGTCGCGCGGCCGGCCACCGCGATGTACCAGATACGGAAATTTGCCAAGCGGCATCGCGCACTGGTAGGCGGCATCGCGCTCGCCGCGCTCGCTCTTGTCGCGGGCACAGCGGTGAGCCTCTGGCAGGCGGTGCGCGCTACCGCCGCCGAGCGCGTTGCCGAAACGCGGCGCGGCGAAGCGGTGGCGGCGGGAGCGCTCGCCGAGCGTCGCCGCGAGCAAGCGGACTCCGCACTGCGCGTGGCCGACTCGGCTCGCGCGGACGCACTTCGCGAGCAAGCCGCGGCGAAGACAAGCGCCCAGCGCGCGACCGGAGAAGCGGCGAAGGCATCGGCGGTCAACGACTTTCTTCAGAACATGCTGGCGTCGTCCGATCCGGCGAACGCGCGGGGCAAGGAGCTGAGCGTCCGCGAAGTGCTCGATCAAGCGGCGCTCACGGTCCACAGCGGCAACCTCAAGCGTCCCCCCGAAGTCACGGCAGGCGTCGAAACAGCGATCGGGCGGACCTACTTCGGGCTCGGGCTCTATGACAAGGCGCGCCCACATCTGGACTCGGCATATGCGATCCGCCGCCGCGTGCTCGGTCCGTCCGGCGGTGGTGTCGGCGAGAGTGCGTTCGACTTGGGCG
>JALZAE010000256.1 GCA_030948535.1 Gemmatimonadota bacterium
GATGTGTGGCGATCAGCCGACGGTCCGACGGTGAGAGCGTACCGCTGTCGTGGGTAATGTCGAAGAGCGCTTCCTCAATCTTCCCGACGTCGTGAAAGAGCGCGACCCGCTCGATGTTGCACCGCTCGTGTGCGGCGACACGGTACGCATCCGCGAGAATGAGTGCGTAGCAGGCCACGCGACGCACGTGCGCGCCCGTGTGCGGATCATTGGCATCGATCGCGTGCAGCAACGATTCCAGTGCGGCCGCGGCGAGCCGTTCGACGCGCCCGCGCTCGCGGCGTAACCGCAGGTACAGGACGCCCCCGCCAACGGTCAACACAGTGGTGCGCACCCAAGAGGTCATGATCCCTACTCCCAAGAATTTGGCACATCACGGCAGATACGAAGCGACGCCGGTCAGCATTCGACGCCCAGACGGAATGCGCCGAGCGTTCACGGAATGCGCGTCCATGCGACGGAGGCCACTAGTCAGCACGCGACGGAAAATCGACCGTGATATGAAATTCGGACGAGCCCTCTGCATTGACCGCTGTCACGAGATCCTCGATGCGTTGGCGGACCGTCGCGAGGTCGCCGGCATGGCGAACGGCGAGGAGCAGATAGAAGCGCTCAGGACCGGCAGACGCGAGGAAGTCTGATTTGCGAACGGACTCCGCAAGATCCCAGGCAAGCTGGCGGCGGGAGAGCTCCGTACCCCCGTCAAGCGTCAGAGCGACGACGTGCACGGCCGCTCCTTGCCGCGCCGCCACCGCCGACTCCCAATTTCGTATCAGGTCTAGATAGAGCGTGTTGGGAAGACCCGTGGCAGGATCGGTCAGTGTCCGCCGGAGCAGCGCGTTCTCCAAATTGCCTTGGAAGCCGCGGTCGCCCGCGTCGCGCTGACGATCGGGATTGTTATCCCCATTCCGTTCCGTCGGCCCCGACATAGTACCCATCCGCGAGAAAGCCATCGCGAGCGTGATTTAATCGTGAACATACCGCGGCATCAGCTTGGCACATCGATCGCCATTGGAACGTGCGTCTCGACGCGCTGTCGCTCGCAGGTCAGAGTAAATTTACGGCTGCCATTCTTGGTTGGGACGGCGATTTCCCGCCTCTCCATACGTTCGACCGGTCGGCCAGTCGTGTGCCAATCGCGCGTCCGGTGCTAAGGCCCGAATCACGGAGTTAATGGCTGCTCGGATGACACGCTGCTTGTGGCGCGCCGTTCAGACGGACCAATGCCCCGGAACGGTAGCCGTCGCCGTCATAATGTGTGTCGTCCAAGTCCCACGCACACATCGTGGGCAAAGTAGGGCTGATCGGGAGCCGGACGGGGACCTCGCGCCACGCTTGATACAGGAGAATTCGCGGGTCGCTTGGGGGGTCAGGAGCCCGGGCCCAATGTAGGTTCGGCGCATTCGACATCTGGGCCGGCCGAAAACCTCGAAAATGCCCACTGCGCACGCGGCTGCTCACACGCGTGTTGAGGGGTGCCGTCGGCTCACTCTATTTCTGCCGGCGCCTGCGACGCATCACCGGTGAGGATGATCGTGGCGAGGGGAATGACGCCAGCGAACGGGCGATACGAGACCTCGAACGCGCGAGCCAGTGTACCGTCATGCATGGCCCGACGAAGCAAGAGCGCCAGCATGGCGCTCATTGCGATCGACTCTACGCGGGCACCGTCCGCCGTCTCCGTGGTGTACGTGCGCTCATGCGCGGCTTTCGTCACTCGCGCGATCTCGAACGGAAAGGATTCGCGTGCGCGGATCCCCTCCTCTCCGTCTGCTGCGAGACTCCTCACCAACGTGTTCGCGTGTTCGTACTCCGGATCCATGGACGCTGCCCGCACAATCGCCTCGTAGTTGGCGGGGTGGATCTCGGCGAAGGCGTCGAGGAAGCGTCGAAGCGCATCATCTGAGAGCGGTGTGGTCGGATTCGTCAAGAGTCGCTCGAATAGTCCTAGGGTGCGGGCGCCCGGTCACCTCGCCTCTGGGTCGCGGTTGAGTCTATTCGACCGGGAAGGGACGCGGGATGTTGCCAGCCCGCTGAGTAACATCGAGCGTCAGAACACGCGCACGCCCTGGAAGCGAAGCGTGCACACGCGATGCCAATCCTCGCCGGACATCAGCGACATACAGGACTGTGCATGGAGGACGCTATCGGTAAAGATTGTCGGCGTCGTCGTGACGGGAGAAAGGCGCGCAGGCGGATTTGAGAACTGACACGCACTTGCGAGGCCGCACGCTACCGTGATCAGGACAAGGCGATCCACATTCATTGAACCCCCTGCAAGCGCGGGACGGGAAACACAGCGCAAGAGCCAGTCTCGGCCCAGACTCTGACATCGGTCACGCGAACAGTGTAGGGCATTACGCACCGTCCGACGGTCGCAACCTCAGAGGAAGGCGAATGGCGCCTGTCGGGTCGAGCTCCATTTTCGCGAGGGCGGCAAGATCGTCGTCTCCGAAGACGCCACGTATTTCGTTATTGGCGGTTTGCTCAGCTCGTGCACGTGAAGAGGACCGCTGATCTGGCGCGCGTGAGTGAGGCATCGATCGTTCCCGGGCCATGTAAGCTATCATGCGAGGGCCACCCGACGGCACTGGCTCGGCGCGCTCGATGCATTGCTACGCCACGGCCGCGCGCTTCTGCCTTCTCCGGTTCGGGCGCGCGCCTTCTCTCACCAATCCCTACTCGGAGCACTGATGCGATCGATCGCTGGTCTGGCAGCTGGGAGCCTTCTCTCGCTCGCGTTCCACGACGTGCCATGCGCGCAGCAGGGCGCGGCGAGCGTAGGTGGGGTGGCGGCGCTCGTCCCGATCATCGGCGTCTGGCAGAGCGACACGACGGACGGGGTGTCGGCGCGATCCAATTGCGTGTGGACCCCGGAGCACGGCGCGGTCCTGTGCGAACAGCGAATCGTCACTCCCAGCGGCGCAAAGAGCGCGCTGAGCCTCTTCAGCTTCGGCTCCAGGTCGCACAAGTACGTCTTCTACGGGTTGTCGGACCCGGGCGACCCCATGCGCCCCGTGTCCCTGGTCATCCGCGGGGCGATTTGGATTTACGGTGGAGACCACAAGAATGACGACGGCAAATTCTACCGAACGGTCAACGACTTCTCGGCACACGACCACTATACCTGGCGTCAGGAATCCAGTGTCGACGGAGCCATCTGGGTTCCAGGAAGCGGCGGATCTTCTCGACGAGTGCAGCGATGAAAGCGCCGGAGACACGGTTCCCTGTACGCCTCGAGTGCGCGCCGAGCCAAATTCAACGTGTTGAAGCACGAGGCGAGATGGACGGCCGCGTCATGCCGTCATGGCCGCTGCGCTGATCGACCGCCTCGTGCATCACTGCCACATCGTGAACATTCGCGGGAACAGCTATCGCCTCCGGCAGCACAGCGAACTCGCCCGGCGACTGCAGGCCCCACCTCCCTCACCACTCCCAGCAGCGGAGCGTCGCAGCAAGCGACCGGAGCGTGCCCGCTCCGCCTAGGGCTCAGCCCCCATCCGTCCCATTTCCAATCGCCACAAAGGGGATGCGGACAAAAACTTGGACTACACAGAGGTAGTTCATGTACTCATACGAAGACCGCATTCGAGCGGTCAAACTCTACATCGAGCTGGGCAAACGCACCGCGGCGACCATTCGGCAGTTGGGCTACCCGACGAAGAACGCTCTGAGGAGCTGGCATCTGGAATTCGAACGGTCTCGCGATCTGCCGATAGGCTATGTGCGCGCGATATCGATGTATTCGGAAGCGCGGAAGACGCTGGCTATCGACCACTATGTCACTCATGGCCGCTGTATTGCGGCGACGGTGAAGGCACTCGGCTATCCGGGGAGAGACACGCTGGCCGGGCTGGATTGATGCGATGCAGCCTGAGGCCGCGAAACGCCTCGTGGGCAGAGCGGCACGTGTCCCGCGCCCGGCGGGGGTGAAGAAAGCGGCGGTCATCGAGCTGTGCACCCGCCGAGGAAGTGCGGAAGCGCTGGCCGAGACGCTGGGCGTGAGCAGGCCGACGTTGTACCACTGGAAGAACCAGCTCCTGAGTCGTGAGGCCCAAGCATCGATGAAACGCCATGCCGATCTACCGCCAGAACCACAGCGCGCGGCGCTGGAGCGACAGCTCGAAACGCTTCGGCGCGACGTGCGAACGTTGCAGCTCGAACACGACGTCTTGCGGGAGGCGAATGAACTACTAAAAAAAGGCCTGGGCGTCGACCCGCAGCTCCTGCCGCAGCTCCTGACGAACCGGGAGAAGATGCTGCTGGTTGATGCCCTGAAACAGACCCATGCGCTGCCGGAGCTCCTGGCCAGGCTGGGCCTTGCTCGCAGCTCCTATTTCTATCATCGGGCGCGGTTGGGGATCGCGGACAAATACGGGGATGTGCGGCGGACGATGGCCGACATCTTCGAAGGCAATCACCGCTGCTACGGCTACCGCCGGATGCATGCGTCACTCAGCAGGCAGCACGTCTCGATCTCGGAGAAGGTCGTGCAGCGGTTGATGAAGCAGGAATGCTTGATCGTCGCCACAAAGAAGCGACGGCCTTACGGGTCCTACGTGGGAGAGATCAGCCCTGCGCCAGACAATCTCATCAGCCTGCGATTGGGTACGTCTTCGGCTTGTTTCCTTTCTTCATGACCCACGCGAGTAGCTCGCCATCTTCGCGCAAGAGCCGTGACAGACGCATGCCAACTGTTTCTGATACACGGAGGGCAAGCACATCCATGAGTCGGAAAACGGCTAGATCGAGTCGCAATTGTAGAAGCAGGCGTGAATCAAGATCTGGCCGTGCGAGTTCGTGCTCGAGATGCGCGAACAGGCGCGAGAGTTCGTCAGACGGTACGACGGCTACGCGGCGACGTTCGTATCGTGGCAGCTCGAAGCCATCAAGCGGCGATCGGCCTATCGATCCTTGCCGGATGCCCCAAGCGTAGAATCGACCGAGCGCCGCGCGACGCCTATGAGCGGTTCGTACGCTCCATGGCTTCTCAGATCGCGAATCGGTAGCCGACTCATCCGCGCCGGTACGCGTATTCCGAAGGAACCAGGTCGCCACTTGATCTTGCGAGGCCAAGAGCAGGGAAGTGTCTTCAAGGCTGCGCGCGAAAGATTCCAGGTCGCTGCGATACGCAGCGAGCGAAAGCGCACTGAGACGCAGCGCTCGCAACTTGAGATATCGGTCGATTATCTCCGCATTTACGGAATGGATCGTTGCCTGCTTCGTCCTTTGTCGGCGTCGCACCCCATGCTGAACACTCACATACACCTACCGTAAGGTGACGCAACGACGGTAAGTCAGCAGCGTCAAACCGCATCATCATTTCAGTGCGCGAAGGTGCGGATCCGAGCGCCGTTACGCGACAGAAGCTCCGTTCTGTCGCTGCGAGATTGAGGTCAGTGATGCGTGTGCAGCCGACGACAACGCCGAAGTAAGCTCGGCCCAACGGGGCGGATTTCGGCGCCGAAGCGCGAGCCTCCGCGGGACATGCTATTGTTGTCGAGGTGACAACGCCACGAGGACAGATCGCTCCGCGAGCGACGAGAATCTTCGAGACCTGCCTCTACGCGTCCGACGTACTCGACGCGGCAGCATTCTATGAGCAGGTGTTCGGGCTCGAGATCGTCACCGGCTTCGCTCCGCGCGGCATCGCGCTGCGTTGCGGCGCGAGCGCGTTGCTGATTTTAATCCCGCCGAGACTCGCCCGGACACCGGCGTCGTTCCGGCGCACGGCGCCACCGGCGCGGGCCACGTGGCATTTCTCGCCACTGACGACGAGCTCCCTGCGTGGCGCGCGAAGCTCGCAGGCTGCGCGGTCGCCGTCGAACGGGAAGTGCATTGGCCGGAAGGCGGTACGTCGCTGTACGTACGCGATCCGGCCGGAAACGTCGTCGAACTGGCGCCGCCAACTCTCTGGCGCGGACTCGGGCTCTGACTCGGTCTGGCCGCTCCATCAGCTGAGGGCCGCCATGCTTCGACTTTCCACCCATCGGACCGTCGGCCCGAGCGGCGTCTTGGCCCGCGACGAGCGACGGGTCGGCGAGAATACCGGAGAGGGTCCGAGCATCCTGCCGCTCGCACGCCGCACGCAGCCCGGCCGGTGTTGAAGAACATCGCCGCCGATTCGGGCACGAGCTCCACTCGGCTCGCCGGGCATCTGCAAACGCAGTGCGCCCTCTCCGCGGCGACGTTCACGAAGATCGTGTCGGTCCCCCGCACGAACCGATAGCGTCCGGCGAGTCCATCGACGGAGGTCGCGCCCGCGCTCGCGGCCGTCATCGTGCGCCGCGGGCCGCGCGGCCATCCA
>JALZAE010000388.1 GCA_030948535.1 Gemmatimonadota bacterium
GGACGCCTACTGATGACCAAACCCTGACGTTCTCCCTTTTGCCGACGTGCTCACGGCGCCGCTTCGTGGAACGCGACGCTCTTCTCGTGCTCCATCGTCCAGCGCAGCGTCCACGTGTCCTCGAACAGCAGCAGCGGATTCCCCTTCGCGTCGTACAGCAGCGATCGCGCACGATCGCGCGCGAGCCGCTCGATCTCTTCCTCAGGACCAACGATCCAGCGCGGATACTTTCCCGACACTTTTTCCAGCCTCGCGCGCACGCCGTACTCGTGCTCGAGCCGGTGGATCATCACGTCGAACTGCAGCTGCCCGACAGCGCCGACGATCGGCGTCGGGCCGGCGACCTCGGTCGGCGAGGTGAAGAAGACCTGCGCCGCGCCCTCTTCCGTCAGCTGACGCAGGCCGGCGTCGAGCTGCTTGCGCTTGATCGGATCGAGAATCACCACGCGCGCGAAATGCTCGGGCGGGAAGCGCGGGATGCCCTGAAACTCCAGATCGCCATCGTTCGACAGCGTGTCGCCGATGCGCAGCGTGCCGCGGTCGAGCACGCCGATCACGTCCCCGGGCCACGCCTCCTCGATCGCCGTCCGCTCGCGCGCGAGAAACGTCTGCGGTGATGCGAGCCGGATCTGCTTCCCCGATCGCACGTGCTTCACCTGCATCCCCGCCTCGAACTTGCCCGAGCAGATGCGCACGAAGGCGATGCGATCGCGATGCTTGGGATCCATGTTCGCCTGGATCTTGAACACGAAGCCGGTGAACGCCTCATCGGTCGGCTCGATCATCCCGATGGACGACTCACGCGCGAGCGGCCTCGGCGACAGCTCGAGGAATTCGCGCAGGAACGGCTCGACGCCGAAGTTGGTCAGCGCACTGCCGAAGAACACCGGCGACAGCTCGCCCGACAACACTTGCGCCTCATCGAAGGGATGGCCCGCCTCGTCGAGCAGCGAGATGTCGTGCACGAGCTGTGCGTGCGACTCTTCGCCGAGCAGCTTCCGGATCTCCGCGCTCTCGAGAGAGCCGACGCGCACCACGGCGCGCTCCGCGCCATGGGTCTCGCCCCGATCGAAGAGATGGATCATCTGTTGCCGCCGATCGTACACCCCCACGAATGCACCATCGCGGTGGATCGGCCACGTGATCGGATGACACATGATCTCGAGGTCCGCTTCGACATCGCTCAGCAGCTTGAGCGGATCTTCGCCGGCGCGGTCGCACTTGTTGACGAAGGTGAAGATCGGCGTGCGGCGCCGCTTGCAGACCTCGAAGAGTTGGCGCGTGCGCTCCTCGACGCCCTTGCGGTTGTCGAGCAGCATCACGGCGCTGTCGGCGGCGACGAGCGTGCGATAGGTGTCCTCCGAGAAATCTTCGTGGCCGGGCGTGTCGAGCAGATTGATCTGATAGCCATCGTACTCGAACTGCATCACGCTCGATGTCACCGAGATGCCGCGCTCCTGCTCCATCTTCATCCAGTCGGAGGTCGCGTGCCGCTGCGCGCGGCGCGCTTTGACGGAGCCGGCGAGATGGATGGCGCCGCCGTAAAGCAGAAGCTTTTCGGTGAGGGTCGTCTTGCCGGCGTCGGGATGGCTGATGATGGCGAAGGTGCGTCGCCGCGCGATCGACGCGGCGATCTCGCTCTGGACGCTCACTGCCATGGCCAACTCAGATTCAGGGACTCGTACACAGCCTGAAATCTACTCAGCGTTGCTCCGCCCGGCGTCGCACCGCCTGCAGCCAGCCGCGTCTGATTAGCGCGCTCCCCGGATAGATCAGGCGCCAATAGGCGGCGAATCTGCGCCGTGCCGCCGGGTCGGTCGCAAAGATGCGCGTCTCGGTCGAAAGGCGCGTCCCGCCGGGTTCGTCCGGCTCGAGACGAAAGTTCATCGCCGCTTTCGCGTATCCTGGAGCACTCAGCGTCCTGAATGTGTCGGGCGTGTCCACGGCATCTGCGCTGCTCCGGTCCGGAGCGATGACGAGCCCGCCGAAGACCAGCTCGCGATCGGCGTCGCGCGCTAACACCGTGAACATCGTGCGCAGCGCGACCGCCAACACCGGCGCGTCCTGCGGAACATTCAAGATGCTCTCGCGGCCGCCGCGGCCGAATCGGCGAATCCAGGTGAGCATCCGATAGAATCGAATCTCGCCCGCCGTCACCTCGTCGGGCGCCTTGAAGACGCGCTCCGGTGGCGCATTGATATGGATCTCATGCAACTCGGAGAATTGATAGTCGGGCACCATCTCGTCGAGGCGCGTGCGAGCGACGGCGACGTGTGTGCTTGGCGCCGGCAGCAGCAATCCGGCGATCGCGAGCGCGACACCCACGAGCATCACCCACGTACCGCGGCGCCGGGGCGTGAGTTTGGCGAGTCGGATGGGACGGATCAGGGCTGTCAATCCCACCAGCGCGATGAAAGCGCCGAGATAGACGATCGCTGTTGCTATCATGATCAGTTCATCCTACGGCGAGATCGTCGCGCACGTCAGCATCTAAGTCGAAGGTTCGCAACGATTCTGCGAATCGGGCGAATCTGGCCGATCCGCTCCCCAAAACCGGTGCTCCTTCGCGCCAGTGGTACCGCTTTTTGTGCTGTTGCAGAAAAACAACAACGAGGACTCTTGTGAGACATCTTCGACCGTCCGCGACCGATTCGCCCGATCGGCCCAATTCGCAGCATCCTTGCGAACCCTCGACTTAGATGTCTGTGCGCCACTTAGATCGATGCGCCGCGATGAAGATGCTATAGTAGACCCCGCCATGATCGACCACGAAACCGCACCGCGCGTCATGCGCGTCTTCATCTCGTCGACCTTCCGCGACATGCAGGCGGATCGGGACGAGCTGGTCAAGCACGTGTTCCCGGGCTTGCGCGCGCTCTGCGAATCGCGGCACGTCGCCTGGAGCGAGGTCGATCTCCGCTGGGGCATCTCGAGCGAGCAGCACGCCGAGGGCAAGGTGCTGCCGATCTGCCTCGCCGAGATCGAGCAGTGCCGCCCGTACTTCATTGGATTGCTCGGCGAGCGCTACGGGTGGATCCCGGACGCGATTGCGCCGGAGCTCGTCGGCGAGGAGCCGTGGCTGGCCACGCAGAGCGGGCGCTCGGTCACTGAGCTCGAAATCGTGAAGGGCGTGCTCGCCGACCCCGAGATGGCCGAGCACGCCTTCTTCTACTTTCGCGACGCGGCGTACATCGACCGGTTAAACCCGGACGAGCAGCGCGTTTCGCGCGAGATCGCGACGCCGGAGGAGATCGCCGCGCTCGGCCAGACGGTCGCCGACGCCAACGCGGCGGAGCGCCGCGCGAAGCTCATTGACCTCAAGAATCGCATCCGCGCCAGCGGCCTTCCGGTCCGCGAGTCGTACGCGGATCCGCACGCGCTCGGCGAGCTTGTCCGGCAGGATCTCACGGAGCTCATCAAGCGGCGCTTTCCGCCGATCGAAGCACCCGCGCGATTTCAGCGCGAGCACGACGAGCAGGAATTTTTCGCGGCGAGCCGGCGCGAGGTCTACGTCGCGCGCGAGAGTGTCTTCGCGGAGCTCGACGACTTTGCCGATGGCTCCGGCAAACCGCTGCTCGTGATCGGAGGCCCGGGCCAGGGAAAGTCGGCGCTTCTGGCAAACTGGATCGCGCGACAGCGCGCGCGCCGGCCGGATGTGCTCGTCATGCCGCACTTCGTCGGCGCGACAATGACGAGCACGGATGTCACCTCAACCATGTGGCGGCTCACCTACGAGCTGCGCACGCATTGCAATCTTCCGATCGAGACGCCGCGCACTCCGGACGCGCTGCGCACAATGTTCGCCGACACGCTACGGCTTGCGGCCGAGCACCAACGCACGGTGCTGATCATCGACGGAGTCGACGCGCTCACGGACAACGGAAAGATTCCCGACATGGAATGGCTCCCGCGCGAGCTTCCCGACGGCATGCGGCTGATCGCCTCCGTTGGGCCCGGCCCGGCCGTCTCCGCGCTCCTCCCCGGCAAGTGGCGCACGCTCCCCCTCGGCGGGCTGACGTCGGATGAATGCCGCCAACTGACCATCAAGTATCTCGGCCAGTTCGCGAAATCACTGTCGAGCGAGCAGCTGGAGCGCATTTCCAGGTCATGGTTGAACAGCAACCCGTTGCATCTTCGGCTCCTGCTCGACGAGCTGCGTGTGTACGGCGATCACGACACGCTGACGAAGCGTCTCGAGCACTATCTCACCGCTACCAACACGGCGACGCTCTATCAGTTGATCCTGAAGCGCTACGAGCAGGACTACGACGTCGATCGACCCGGCCTGGTTCGCGCCGCCATGCGCTACCTCTGGGCATCCCGCAACGGACTCGCTGAAGCGGAGCTGCTCGACGTGCTCGGCGAGGGTTCACTCGACACCCTCAAGCCGCTTCCCCAGGCGCAGTGGGCGCCGCTCCGCTACGCGATGGGCACATCGCTGTTGAATCGCGGTGGACGCATCGTCTTCTCGCACCGAGCCCTGCGAAAAGCGGTGGAGGATCGCTACCTCGACCGAGAAGAGTGGCGGCGGCACATCCACTCGAAGCTCGCCGAATACTTCAACGGCTACGGCGTCAACGATCGAACGAGCGAAGAGTTGGCCTGGCAGATCTGCGAAGCTGAACAGTGGGACTATCTCGCCAAGCTGCTGACGCTCCCGAAATATCTCGAGCCGACGTGGCGCGATCGCTCCGACGACGTACGCGCGTACTGGGCGCGCATCGAATCGAGGTCGACGATTCGGATGCCCGCCGCGCTGGCACCGCTCATCGAGACGGAGAATCCTGGCACTGAACTCTCGCGCATCGTGGTCGAGCTGCTGTCGCACTTCGGCTATCTCGAGGAGGCGTCGGCCCTGGCCGGCCGGATGGTGGCGGCTCTCACAGGCGACGAGGACCGTCTGCTGCTGGCGAGAACGCTCTCGCTCCAGGCCTCTATCCAGCGCGAGCGCGGCATCCTCGGCAGCGCGCAGGCGACCTACGAGCGCATGGAATCACTCGCCCGGCAGCTGGACGATCGCGACATGCTCGTCATCGCCATGCTCGGTCGAGCCACGACGATGCTGGATCAGGGGGCGCTCGACGCCTCCGACGCGCTCTTTGAGGAAACGGAGCGTCTCGCGCTCGACATCGGCGATCCGCACGCGGCGGCGATTGCCATGGGCAACCGTGCCATCATCCTACAAGCGAAGGGCGACGACGCGGGCGCGCTACAGTTGCGCGACCGCGAGGAGGCGCTTCTTCGTGCCGCACATGATGAGTTGAGCTTGGCCCGCGCGCTTGGCAATCGCGCGATCATCCTGCAGCACATGAAGCAGTTCGACGCGGCCGCCGAGGCCTACGAGCACGCCGAGGAGATCTTCGTGAAGCTTGGCGATCGAAGCGCGATCGCCACGACGGCGGGCAATCGCGCGGCGTTGGCCATCGATCGCGGTGACGATGATGCGGCGCTGCCGCTCTGTCGCGAGCAACAGCGGCTCGCTCGCGAAGCCGGCTTTGTGCCGATGCTCGAGCGAGCACTGAATGTCGAGCTCGCGATTCTCAAGCGTCGCGGCGACGAGGAAGGACAACGGCGGATTCTGGGCGAGCTGCGCGCCCTGTTCGCTGGCAGGAAAGATCAGACGGCGCAGCTCGATGCGATGCAGGCACGCGGCAACCTCTTGTTCGAGGAGAAGGACTTCGTGGCGCTCGTCGCGCTCAGCCGCGAGCACGCGAAGCTCGCCCGCGACATCGGCGACCTTCACTCTTTGCAGGGCGGTCTCGGCAACGAGTGCGTGGCGTTGCGCGCCCTCGGCCGGTTCGACGAAGCGCTGATGCGCGCGAAGGAACAGACCGCCGTCTGCCGCGAGATCGGCGAGACCGATCTCGTCGTGCACTCGCTGTTCGCTCGGCTGCCGCTGCTCATCAACGACATGCAAGACTACGCTCAAGCGACGCTCGTCGCCCGGGAAGCGCTAGACATCGCGACGCGCGCGGGCTTGGACGAGTATGCCGAACGGGCGGCCGTACTCATCGTGCGGCTGGACCCGAGCGCGCGCTAGCGTTTCGCCGTATCGACGCCGGTGAGGAGCCCGATCGTCGCTTCGTAGATCTTGCCGTACGCGCCCTGTGCTCGCGGCGGGTGCGCCTGATTGTTCGTGTTCATGGCCATGACGATCGCCGAGCTCGTCGCCGGATTGAGGTAGACGAAGGCGAGAAATCCCGCCTGGCTTCCGGTGTGGCCAATAAGCCGGGCGCCGCCCTCTCGAAGGATGAAGAACGACAATCCGACTGAATCGACCGCTGATGGCGCCGTGGTCGTCGGCACGATTGGTCGCCACATCTCCTCGAGCGAGGCGCGCGACAGCACCGCATCGTAGCGGCGGCGGAGCGCGCTGTCGCCGTGCGTGGCGTTGCCGAGAAACGCCATGTAAGTGGCAAGATCGGCGAGCGGCGCGTTCCAGCCGCCATTTGGAATGGTGATGCCGGGATCGAAGTCGCGGCCGTAGTCCTTCGTCACTTGCTTGCCGGTTGAGTCGCGAAAGATCGAGTAGCTATCGGCGCGATCGTCGGCGAGATAGTAGGGAGTTGCGCCAAAGTAGCTGCGGTCGAGCGCGAGCGGCGCGAAGATGTTTTTCTGGATGTACGTCTCCCACGGATCGCCGCTCAACTGCTCGATCACCCGGGCGAGATAGATGAATCCCGGATTCGAGTAGCTGAACTTGCTGCCAGGACGAAAGTGCAGCTCCTGATACGGCATCATCGCCACGAGCTGCTCCCACGTCGTCGGCTCGAAGGGCTCCCACGGCTTGCCGTCGCCGTAGGGCCAGGTCGGATCCTGAAATCCCGCGGAGTGCGAGAGCAGCATCCGCAGCGTGATGCTGTCGATCGAGCCATAGGGATCGTGCACGCGCCGCAGCTCGGGGACATAGCGCGTGATCTTGTCGTCGAGCGACAGCTTGCCGCGATCGCGCAGCTGCATGATCGCGATCGCCGTCAGCGTCTTGGTGATCGAGCCATAGTGGAAGAGCGTTCGCTCGGTGACGCGCTGATTGCGCGCGCGATCGGCGACGCCGTACTCGTGGTGTGCCAGCACGCGCCCATCGCGCATGATGAGCACGCTCGCGCCGACGATGGCATCTGCGGCGCTGACTGAATCGAACATGGTCGTGAAGGCGTTCCAGCCAGCGGGTGTCTGCGCCGCCGGCACACGCTGCTGCGACGCCAGCACTCGCCCCGTGGCCGCTTGAGCGACCAACGCGACCGCGATCGATGCTCGGATGTGGAGTCTGTTCATCGCGTGCGTCCCGTTTTTGCGCGCGCGCCGCCCGATCGGTGCGACGATGCGCGCGTGTTCGTCTCATCGCGCCACAAGCGGAATCCGCCGCGGAACGCGTTGCGGTTGTCGCCGAGCTTCGCCGTCGGCGGAAGCGTCTTCAGGTATTTTGCGTTGCCGCCGCCGAGGATGACATACTCCGCGTTGAGACCGGCGCGCAGCAGCTCGACGACATCGTGTACGTGCCCGCGCCACTTTCGCTTCCCCATCGCCTGCAGCGCCGCCACGCCGACGTACTCCTCGTACGTTCGGCCGTGCTTGTATGGTAGATGCGCCAGCTCGAGCGGCGCGATGTTCCCATCGACGATCAGCGCCGAGCCGAGTCCAGTGCCGAGTCCGAGAAAGAGCATCGTGCCGCCTTCATAGCTGCCGAGCGCCTGCATGGCCGCGTCGTTGACCATGCGCACCGGCCGCTCGAATGCTTTCGCGAAATCGCTGCGCATCCATCCGCCGCCGAGATTGTGCGGCTCGCGCGCCGGCTTGCCGCGCAGCACCGGCCCGGGATAGCCGATCGACACCACACGGTAGTCCCAGTCCGCCGTCGCCTTGCGCACCGCCGCCACCATCCGCGCCGCCGTCATCGCCGGCCCCGACGGAATCTTGATCGGCGTCCGCTTCCCCGTCGCGAGCACTTTGACGTTCGTGCCGCCGACGTCGATCACGAGGACGTTGGAGTTCATGGGGAGATGATTGCGCGAAACTGAAGACCAGCGCTAGGCCAGAGAGCGGGTGCGGGGTGCGGGGTACTGGGTGCGGTTCGCTCGGAGATCTCACCTCCACAACACCCTGTTCCTGGACTCCGCACCCCGCACCCGCACCCCGAGCCCGCTACTCCGCCCTCAGTGCCACGCTCGGGTCCACCCGGCTCGCCCGCCACGCCGGGATCGCGCTCGCCGCGATCGCGACGGCGATGAGGATCGCGGCGGAAAACGCGAGGGCGATGGGGTCCCAGGGCTCGACGCCGAACAGCATCGAGCGCAGCAGGCGAGTGACGACGAGCGAGCAGAGCAAGCCGATCGCAATGCCGATGGTGGCGAGTGTGATGCCCTGGCGCGTGACCATCCATCGCACCTCGCCGCGTTGCGCGCCGAGCGCCATGCGCAGACCGAGCTCACGCGTGCGCATACCGACGACGTAGGAGATCATCCCGTAGATACCGATACCGCCGAGCAAGAGCGCAATGGCGGAAGCGAGACCGAGCAGCAGAAGGGTGAAGCTCGTGCGCGCGATCGATCGGCGGACGACTGTCTCCATGGGCTGCACGTTGAACAGCGGAAGGCCGGCGTCGAGCGCGTGCATCTCGCGGCGCACGGTTGGGAGCAGGGCCATCGGGTCGCCGCGCGTGCGGATTGCGATGCTCATCTCCCGCGGTAGACCGGTGTTCGTGTCGCCCGGCATGGGCATCATCGGATAGTAGACGAATTCCTGCGGCGCGCGCTCGAGTCCGGCGCCCCGCACGTTGCCCGCGACTCCGATCACCGTGTACCACGGCATGTTGTTCCGCGGGCGCACGTGCTTGCCGATTGCGTTTTGTCCCTTCCAGAAATGATCGGCCAGCGCGCGACTCACGATGACGTTGCCGGCTCCGCGCTGGCGTTGGGCGACGTCGAACGGTCGGCCCTCGAGCGGAATGCCCATCGTCTTGAAGTATCCCTCGCTCACTTCGGCGAGATCGAGCACCGGCGGCATTCCGCCGGGCACGACGGCGACACCCTCGATCCACTCCACGCTGTTGTTGTGCCCATCCTGCATCAGCGGCAGCGACGATGACACGGCGACGGATCGCACGCCGTTCAATTCCTCGAGCCGGTCGAGCAAATGCGACAGCCACTGCGCGCGCGCGGTGTCGGAGGGATAGGTCGCGGTCGGCATCGTGATGCGGAACGTCAGCAGCTGCGATGCATCGAAGCCTGGATGCACGTGCCGCAGCGCCATGAAGCTGCGCGCCATGAGCGCGGAGCCGGCGAGCAGCACCAACGCCAGCGCCACCTGAACGATGACGAGCGCATGCTGCGCGCGATGCCGCTCCCTGCTGCCGGTGTTGCCGCGTCCGGCGCCGCGCAGCGACGTGCCCAAGCGCAGTGACGATTGCCGCAAGAGCGGCAGCGCGCTGAACGCCATCCCGGCCACGATGCTCGCTGCTCCCGTGAGCGCGACCACTTGCCAATCCACCCGAAGCTCCGCCAGACGTGGCAGCGATGCCGGCCCGAATCGCACCAGCGCGCGCACGCCGATGCTCGCCAGCGCCAGCCCTGCCGCGCCGCCGGCGAGCGAGAGCGTCACGCTCTCGGTGAGTGCGTGGCGCAGCAGATCGCCGCGGCCGGCGCCGAGCGCGGCACGGACCGCCACCTCCCGCCGGCGCGACTCGGCGCGCACGAGAAAGAGATTCGCGACGTTGGTGCATCCGACGAGCAGCACCATGACTGCGGTACCGAAGACGAGCCAGAGCACCACGCTGATATCGCCGACGACATCGTCGCGCAGCGGATGAACCTGTGCGCGCGCCTTCGCCTGCTCGAAGGCGGCGCGCCCGAGAAATCCCGGATAGCGATCGGGGAGCGCATAGAAGAGCCGGTCGATGTCGGCGGTCGCCGATGCGATCGTCACGCCGGGCTTGAGGCGGGCGACGGATGCGTAGTTGAAGCTGAAGGCATCGAGGTGCGCGGGGTCGAGCGCGAGGGGCAGCCAGAGCTCCGTTGTCTGCTCGGGAAAGCGGAAGTGCGAGGGCAGCACACCGGCGATCTCGCGGGACACACCGTTCACCTGCATGGTGCGGCCGAGCACGGCGGGATCGCCGCCGAATTTTCGCCGCCACAGCCCTTCGCCGATGAGCGCGACCTTCGCCGCGCCTGGCCGATCATCGGCCTCCGAAATCGGACGCCCAAGCAGCATCGCGACGCGCAGCGTCGGCAGAAGGCTGGCGGTGATCCATCCGGACGTGATGCGCTCCGGCTCGACGTCCGCGCCCATGCTGAGATTCACCGCGCCTGCCTCGTACGCGGCCATGTTCTCGAAGACGCGATTCTCGGCTCGGTACATGAGGTAGGAGGCGTCGGATGTCTCGAAGCTCGCCATGCCGATGCCGGGTGCCGTGTGCCACACACCCACCAGCTGCTCCGATTGCGCGAACGCGAGCGGTTTCAACAATACGCCGTTCACGACGGTGAACACCGCCGCGGTCGCGCCGATGCCCAGCGCGAAGGTGAGGATCACGACGAGACTGAAGCCCGCGCTACGCCTGAGCGCGCGAACGGCGTAGCGCGCATCGCGCACCAGCGCATCGATCAGCGTCCACCCGGTCATGCGACGCACCTCTTCGGTGATGTACGTAACGTTGCCGAAGCGGCGATGCGCCTCATCGCTCGCCTGCCGCGCTTCAGCCCCGGCGTGCTCGGCGTGCATCGCCTCGAGCTCGAGATGAAATCGGATCTCGCGATCGACCTCGCGCGAATAGGCGCGCCGCCGCAGCAGCACGCCAATGCGATGGCGGAGCGCGTGGAGCATCGACATCTCGCGCGCCTCAGGGCCGTCCGAGCACGCGAGCGATCGCGACGCCGGCGCGGTCGTAGCGCTCGAGGGACGCGCCGAGGTGCTTCCGTCCCGACGCCGTGATCGTGTAGAAGCGCGCCGTGCGCTTCGTGGCCGTCGATCCCCACTTCGCCGTCGCCCAGCCATTGGCGAGCAGCCGCTCGAGCGCGGGATAGAGCGAGCCCTGCTCGACCTTGAACACGCCGTCCGACATGGCGGCGATGTGTTGGCCGATGGCATACCCGTGCATCGGCTGCAGGGTGAGCGTCTTGAGGATCAGCATGTCGAGCGTGCCGAGGAACAGCTCGCTCTTGCCTGGTGGCATACGTGACGTCATGTAGGCGTCATGTGGTAAGACCGTCGACAGGTAGAGGTACTACATATGGTGGCGTGGCGCGGGGCGAGTCAAGAGTCTGGGGGATGGGGGATGGGAGATGAGGCGTGCGAGAAATCTCACCGTCGCCCGTACCCCGGCCCCCCGCCCCCAAACCCCTAGGGTGCAGATCTTGCCTTCCACCCCGCCCATGCGATTGCGAATTCTCGCTCTGCTGGTAACGACAACACTCGCGCGGACGGTACCCGCGCAGGTGACGTGGCGCGGCGTCGGCGATGACTTCTCGCACGCGGGGAGCGACATCTGGTACGTGTGGACGTCGCCCTTTCACGCCGGCGGCCGCGACTGGCTCGGCGCGGGCGGCGTCGCCGTCGGGTTTGCGGCGATCACACCGCTCGACAAGCCGGTGGCGCAATGGGTGGCGTCGCACCAGGAGAGCGTGATCATTCGCGCGATTGGACCCCTGCGCGCCTCGCACTTCATCTACCGCGGCATCACCCTCGGCAATCTCGCGACGGTCGAGGGAATCGCCCCACTTGGAGGCGCGGCGTACATCATCGGCTTGGCGTCGCACGATCTGCAGCTGCGCGAGGGCGGGCTCACGTGCATCGGGCTGCTCGAGGCGAGCGTGACGACTCGCGAGGTCGTCTATCGCAGCGTCGGGCGCAAGCGGCCGTACTCGTCGCCGGATGACCAATACCATTTCTCGATTCCTGGCGGAGACTCCACGGCGCATTCGTTCTTCAGCGGACACTCGGCGAACGTGATGTCGTGCATGTCATACCTCAATCATCGCTTTGATCTTCGCGGGTTTGGGCCGTTCTTGTATGTCCTGCCGGCGGGCATCGGATTGGCGCGAATGGCGGACGGGGCGCATTGGTTGTCGGACACGGCGCTCGGGCTGACGTTCGGGTATGCGCTCGGCGCGAACGTGGCGCGACGGAGTTTGGATCGGAAACGGAGTGCGGAGGAGAGACAGAGAGACGCAGTGGAGTACGCGGCGGCTAGGGTGGCTGGTGGGAGAACGGGATTTTCGTTTGTGCCCGAGGGGAGGGGAGGGACGGTCGGGTTCAAGATTGCCTTTTAGGGACGGTGCGGCGTGAGGCGTGAGACGCGCGTGAGACGTGAGGAGTACGGCGTCGTACGGGGCGATGCGTGCGCGGTGCGGCGAAGACGTGCGGCGTGAAGCGTAGACGTCAGTGAATTGCTGCGGGGTGCGTTGTAGTGGTGTCGGCAATCTGCCGTCGCTCGATATGGTGATTAATGCGCGAAGAACAGGCTTCCGCGGAGCAGCAGACGTGGGAGAGCAGTTGCCCGCCGGCAATCACTTCGGATGTGATCTGGAAGCTGGACGTATATGCCTCACGGCTTCGAGTTGTGGTTGAGAGATCCCATTACGGCCTCGCGCGCATCGGCGACCGGCCGGTAGCCGATGCGTTGATAGATCGCGTTCGATGTCGGGTTCGCGATGTCCGTGTAGAGAAAGACGAATTCGCGGCCGGCGTCGAGCATGCGCTGACTCAGCGCGGCGACGAGACTCGATGCATATCCGCGCCGCCGCATCGACGCGGGCGTGTACACAGCGGTAATGCGAATCCCGTGCGGGGTCGCGCCGACGGCGCCGGCGCTGGCGGCCGGCGTGCCATCGACCTCCCAGAGATACATCGCCCCTTCGTCGGTTCTGCGGCTGATCATCGACGAGATCTCGCGCGCGTCGGCCGAGCGTCCGTCGGCTTCCATCGCGAATGCAAGCATCCACTCGACGAGCGTCGCTCGATCCTCCGCTCGTGCGACGCGCATCGCCCCAGCACTGGCAGCCGGTGGCCGGACGCTGCGCAATTCGTAGATGCGATTGGCACGTCCGGGATTCCAGGTCGCGCCCGACGCGAGCGCAAATGCGTCGACCGCCGCCGCCGGTCCGAGAATGGCGCTGGGTGCGTACTGCATCGCGTCCGCGGCGATGAGCGCCATTGCGCCGGGCTCGCCTTCGTGCGACAGGAGCATCTTCAGCGAAGTGCGCAGAGCCGCGGCGACGACTCGTTCGCCATCGAGGACCACCGCCCAATACGGATCTCCCCGAGTCGACAGCGAGCGGACGGCATCTGCCGCGACGCTCAACATCAGGCCATGCTCGATCTCCCACCGCAGCAGAAAAGGGGTCGCGGCAGCAAGAAACTCCGCAATGCTCTGGTGGCGATGCAGATTCATGGTCCAAAACGTAGCTGGACCACCTGGCGCCGGTCGCTAGTTTGATAGTCCTGGCAGACGCAGCTTTTTTTGACGACACATTCATGCGGCTCATCCGATGACTCCGACCGACTCGATCGACTCCGCGCCCGGCTCGACCGCTCCGCCATCGTGCCCGAAGTGTCAGGGGCAGATGTGGGACAACCGCGAAGGAAAGCGCAACCCGAAGGCGCCCGACTTCAAGTGCAAGGACAAGAGCTGCGACGGTGTGATCTGGCCGCCGCGCGGCTCCGTGAGCGCGCCGGCCGCATCGGGCGGGTCGGGCGCGGCGGCGGCCCCAGCCGCGATCACGCCGCCGGCGGAAGGGATGCCGGCGTGCCCGATCTGCGGTGGCGCGATGTGGGACGATCGCCTGAGCAAGCGCAATCCCAAGGCGCCGGACTTCAAGTGC
>JALZAE010000310.1 GCA_030948535.1 Gemmatimonadota bacterium
ACCTATCCCCTAACACCTGCTTCTAAGTTTCCCTCCCATCCAGCGCCGCCGCGAACTCGGCTTTCAGGAGAGGGTGCCGGCGCCAGAGGTAGCCACCCATCAGAGCGGCGGCGATGAGGTTCGCGATGCCGATCTGGTACCAGGCCATCTGCGGCATAAGGATCGTTTGGCCGAGCAGCGCGATGAAGGCGTAAAACGCCAGCTCGAACGCCACGAAGAAGATCAGGAACACCGCGAGGATCGTCGGCTCGGTCTCGGCGCGATGCACCACGTACGTCGCGAGAATGCCGACCGCGATGAATGCGACGTAGTGAAAGATCGTATAGACCACGAGGTGGACAAACTGGCCGTCCATGCCCGGGCCGAGAACGCTGAAGAGCGCGTTGCCGAGCGCGACTGGCGTCGCCAAGGGCTGGCCCGCGATGCTATCCACGATCAAGAACCAGACGGCGATCGCCGTCGCACCGAGCAGGCCCGCGACGACTCCCTCGTTGATCACCTTGTGACGATCGGCCATACCTGCACCCCCAAGTAAGACGTCATCCTCGACCAACCGCGACCCGGTGCTTATCTATTCTGGAATGGTACGCACACGTCGTTGGTTCCGCTCGACCGCCGGAGCCTGCCTCGCCACCGCTGCGTGCGGCGGCTCGGAACGCTCTGCTCCACCGCTCATTGCGTGCCAAGTGCCCGGCGATAGCGAGCTGTACATCGCCGTCGAGAAGTACGTCTCGACCGTCGAGCCAAAGCCGCGTCGCTTTCTCGTCGCCGTCGGCACTGATTCGACGCTGCCCGATGCGGGCCGATCCGCGCTCCAGCATCGCGGTCCAACCTTTTTGTATCCCGCCGATTCCGCGCATCGAACGACGCTCCAGCAGCATCTCGATTCGCTGCAGGATATTCCAACCCTACTGGTCAGTTTTGGCGGCGTCAAGCAATCGTCCGGCGGCGAGCTGCAGGTGGTCCTCGCCAGCCGATACGTCGGAGGGAAAAATGCCGGCGCGTCGCACCCCGCGCGTGCGGTCCGCTTCACCTGCGACACCGCGCGCTGGCGCTACAAGGGCGTGGTGACTCCCGCATCGAAGAGCGCGACGTGAGCGGCGCATGAGTGCCACGGTCGAGCGTCCCCTCACGCCGTTCGCCGGCGATCCGGTGCCGGCGTTCGCGCCGTCGCCACCGGCCGCGCGCGAGCGCCTCCTCTCGCTCGATGTCTTCCGCGGTCTCACCATCGCCGGAATGCTGCTCGTGAACAACCCGGGATCGTGGGGCGCGATCTACCCGCCACTCGAGCACGCGGAATGGAACGGATGGACGCCGACCGATCTGATCTTTCCTTTTTTTCTTTTCATCGTCGGGATCACCACGCACCTGTCCCTCTCGTCGCGGCGCGCGCGCGGCGATGATGACGCCGCGATCGTCAAGCAGATTCTGCGGCGTGGGGCGCTGATCGTGCTGTTCGGCCTGCTCATCAACGCGTTTCCCTTCTTTACCTTTGGGGACGTCGTGGGCAATCCAAATCCATCGTTCTGGGACCGGATCGCCGACCGTCCGCATCACTTGCGATACACCGGAGTGCTGCAGCGCATCGGTGTCGCTTATACCATCGCGGGACTGCTCACACTGCGCACGACGCTCAAGCAACAGATCGTGATCCTAGCCGTGTTGCTCTACGGCTACTGGTTCGCGATGACGCTGCTTCCCGTTCCTGATTCCGGCATCCTCGGCGCGCTGACGCTCGACACGCATGAACGTACGCTCGCGGCGTGGCTCGATCGCGCCATCATCGGAACGAGACACACCTGGACGGGCAGCACGACCTGGGATCCGGAAGGTCCCTTCTCGACGATTCCAGCGATTGGCACCGCGATGCTCGGCGTAGTCGCCGGACGTTGGATCGGCGCGAAGCGACCGCTGATGGAGCGCATTGCCGGCCTCTTCGCTATTGGCGCGCTTGCGATGACGCTCGGATCGATGTGGGCCTGGTCCTTTCCGATCAACAAGAATTTATGGACGAGTTCGTACGTACTCTTCACCGCGGGAATGGCCGCCGTCGCACTCGCGACCTGTATGTGGTTGATCGATGTGCAGCGCGTTACCTGGTGGACGAAACCGTGGGTCGTCTTCGGTGTGAATCCGATCATCGCGTTCGTGGGCTCGGGCATCTTCGCGCGCTGCATCTACTCCATCTTTCACGTGACGCGCGGCGGCAAGAGCATGTCGGTCCAGCAGGCGTTCTACGAGGCGTTTCTCGCGTCGTGGCTCGCCCCAAAAAACGCTTCGTTTGCCTTCGCGCTGCTCATCGTTGGTTTTTTCTTCGTGTTTTTGTGGATACTGTATAGGCGCAATATCGTCTTGAAGGTGTAGGTAGGGGTTGGGGGTTGAGGTGTAGGGTGTGGGGTTTGGTTAGCACCGAGATGCGCGAGTTAACCACACCCCACACGCCACACCCAACACCCCACACCCCACACCCGCCGTCACGTACTCCCGATACTCGACACAACCGGCCATAGGAACGCGTGTTGCCTTTGAGAAGCTCCATGTCAGCTGCCGCTCGAGCGATTGAACTGATCCGCCGCGGCCGAGTCGTCTGCGTCGGGCTGATCGCGGCCTGTGGGCTGTTCGCCGGCTCGCCGCGTCCGGCATCGGCGCAGCTGTCGGTCGGCCAGGACGCGAAGGCGGCGCGTGGCACGACCGGGCGCCAGAAGCGTCGCGGGACGCGGAGGAAGCACGCGCCCGTGCGCGCCGCCGTCACACCAAAGTGGACGGCTCCGCAAGGAACGACCGCGCTCGCGACGGACCTCGGCGGCATGCTCACGCAACGCGTGCGGAGCGGAAATTGGGGCGTCGTCGTGGTGTCGTTATCGCGCGGCGATACGCTGTACGCGTACAACCCTGACGCGGAGCTGCAGCCGGCGTCGAACATGAAGCTGTATACGAGCGCGCTCGCACTCGATCAGTTCGGACCCAACTATCAATTCAGCACCGACGTCCTCCGTGACGGCGCGCTCTCGGCCGACGGCGTGCTGCGCGGGAGTCTGATCCTTCGCGGCGACGGCGATCCTGGTCTCTCGCGCCGTTTCATCGAAGGTGGTCCAAGCGCGTCGATGGAGATGCTCGCGCAGCTCGTCGCGAGCGCCGGCGTGAAACGCGTCACCGGTGGCATCGTCGCCGATGCAACGGCGTTCGACGATCACCGCATTCCCGAAGGTTGGCAGAAGCGGTACCTCGGGCTCGCCTACGCCGCGCGCATCTCAGCGCTGTCGATGAACGAGAATCTCGTGTGGGTGGTAGTGCATCCGGGCGCGACGTCGAAGGAGCCGGCCGCCGTGACTCTCGAGCCCGCCGCCGATCTGCCGATCGACAACAAGGTGCGCACCGTCGCGGCGAGCCGCGGCTCGCGCGTAAGCGCGCACATGACGGCGAACGGCGCCATTCAGGTCACGGGATGGATCGGCACCAAAGCGGCGGACCAGCGCTACTCGCTCGTCGTCGAGGATCCGGCGGCCCTCTGCGCGGCGGCCTTCCGCAAAGCTCTCGCAACGCGCGGCATCTCCGTCGACGGCACGATCCGATTCGACCATACCCCTCCCGGCGCGGTGAAGCTGGCGTCGCTGCCGTCGCCGCCGCTCGCGCGCTTACTCTCGATCATGAATCGCGAGAGCGTCAATCATTTCGCCGAGCTGCTCTTCCGCGATGCGGGTCGCACCGCTGCGCGGTCGCAAGTCGGAAGCGCCGAGACGGGGAACAAGCTCCTTCAGCAGTTCATGACGGTGAAGGTCGGTGCGGCGCCGGGCGCCGTGTTCGCCGCGGACGGGAGTGGCCTATCCATCCTCGATCGCGTGACCCCGCGCTCGCTCGTGCAGCTCTTGAGCTATGCCCATCGCGCGCCCTGGTCGGACGCCTTTCATGCATCCCTGCCGGTCGCTGGAGAGTCCGAGCTGCTGCGGCGGCGCATGAAGGCCACGCCGGCGCAAGGCAATTTGCACGCGAAGACTGGAACGACGAACGACATCATCTCCCTCGGCGGCTACGTGACGGCGAAGGACGGGGAGATGCTCGCCTTCGCGTTCATCTACAATGGCCACGATCGCTGGAACGCCAAATCGACGATCGATCAGATGGGCGCCACGCTGGCGTCGTTCGCGCGCCAATGACCTCGGAGCAGATTCACGGTCCGTCAGACCCGAACGTCTTTGCGCTGATCGCGGATCGCGCGCGCCACAGCTCCGATGGTCGTCTGATCGCCAACGTCGTGGGTGGCGGAGCGCTCGCCGTGGTCGTGCTGATTCTGCGGCCGTCGTTCTGGCCCCTCGTGCTGCTGGGCACCGCGTTCGTGGCGTACGGGATCTGGGGCGTGCTCGAGCGCGCGGACATCCAGCACCGCGCGCGCGCGCGTCGGGTCGGAATGTTGGTGTCGGCGGTGGTCGGCTTCGGATCGGCGCTCGCGTTTGCCTTGATCTCGATGCTGGTCCTCTTCAGCGGATGGATCAGCTAGCATGCGCCGCGCGGTCGCCATGGCGCTGTGCCTTGCTCCGGTGGCGGCGTTCGCGCAAACATCTCCCGCGACTGGCGTGACGCTGCTCGTTCCGGTCGCGGGGCAGAAGTGCGAACCGGTCGCGGAGCCTGCGCAACTTCCGTCCGCGGGCGCACTCGTCGATTCCGCGACGCTCGTGCAGCTGATTCAGAACGATGTAAAGATTCCAGCGGGACGCGCGGTGCTGTCGTTTGCCATCGACGCCAACGGCTTCGCGGCGCGCGTGACGCCGATCGAGAGCGATCTATTGTCGGAGGGGACGAAGCGCTTGGGCGTCGTCGCCGCCAGTCTCGCCAAGCAGCAACCCTCCGGACAACCGGTCTCGCTTCGCCTGATCGTGAAGACGGGCGAGAAGCCGACGCTCGAGGTTGCGCGGTCCGAGCGCTGCCACCCGTTCAACAAAAGCGTGTCGCTCGCGGGCAAGGGTGGCGAACGCGACGCGCGCTGGGAGGCCGTCTTCAGCGCGACGGGCAACGTGATCGAGGCAAAGCTCCTCACGCCCACCGGCCGCCCCGACCAGGAGCGCGCCGCGCGCACCGAGCTCCGCGCGATGACCTTCGCGCCAGGCCTACTTGATCGGAAAGCGATCGTGGCAACGGATACGATCAGCTATCGAGTTGCGGAAAAGCCCTAGCTTGTAAGAGCGGGTGCAAGGGTGCGGGGTGCGGGGGTGCGGGGTCTGTTGACGCGGAGATTCGCGCTCACCGTACCCCGTTGCCGCACCCCACACCCTGCCCTTCCTACTCCCCTCCCTCTGATTCCGTCTCGTCCTCTCTTTTGTCGCCCTTCTTTTTCTGCGTGCGCATGTCGGGCTCGCCATCGCTGGCGCGCAGCGGCATCTGCGTCGAATCCGGCGAGTCCATTCCGCGGCCGATGGTGCGGTCGCGATGCTTCTCGGTGGACTGCTTGTCCTTATTGCGGTCTTGGTTCTGTTCGTCCGTCATTGCGGTCTCCGTGCGGATGAGTAGTCGCTGATGTGCACGGCGCGTGCCGCCTTCGCTGCTGGCGCTCTCGGGAGGAGGCGGTCACATTCTCGTGACCCGATCGCGACCCTTCCTCCGGCATCGACAACTCCATGAACCGTTCTCGTCTACCGATCTCGCTCGCCCTTGGCGCACTCGCGCTGTCGGCCGCACCCGCCCTCCGCGCGCAGAACTTTGACACCGTGAAGGTCGTGACCACCAAGCTCGCCGACGGCGTTTACATGCTCGTCGGAGCGGGCGGCAACATCGGTCTGTCGGTCGGCGCGGACGCGGCGTTTCTGATCGACGATCAGTACGCTCCCCTCACGCCGAAGATCAAGGCGGCCGTCGCCGCGGTGACCGACAAGCCAATCAAGTTCGTGCTCAACACGCATTGGCACGGTGATCACACCGGCGGCAACAAGGACATGGGCGAGGCGGGCGCGCTGATCATCGCGCACGACAACGTCTACAAGCGCATGTCGGCCGAACAGGTGAACGAATTCTTCAAGAGCAAGACACCCGCATCACCACCTGGGGCGTTGCCGGTCGTCACCTTCACCGAGATGGTCACTTTCCATCTGAATGGCGACACGATCCACGCCATTCACGTCAACCCGGCGCACACCGATGGAGACGCGATCGTCCACTTCGCCAAAGCGAACGTGATGCACATGGGCGACGTGTACTTCAACGGCTTCTACCCGTTCATCGACGCATCGACCGGCGGCTCGATCGACGGCTACGTGAAGGCGTGCGACAAGGCGCTGTCGATGATCAACGACGCCACGAAGGTGATTCCCGGTCACGGACCGCTGAGCAACAAAGCAGAGCTGCGTGCGTTCCGCGACATGATGGCCGCCGTCCGCGACCGCATCCAAAAGCAGATTGCGGAGGGCAAGACGCTGCAGCAAGTCGTCGAGAGCAAGCCGAGCGCCGACTTCGATGCCAAGTGGGGCCACGGCTTTCTCAAGCCCGAGCAGTTCGTCGCGCTCGCCTACACCAGTCTCAGCAAGAAGTGATGCGCTAGCTCAGGCGGCGGATGTGGACGCCGCGCCGCTCGAGCTCGTCGATGTACCGTTGCGCGGGCATGCACTCGTCCGGCGTGAAGACTCCGGCCGGGGTGATCTCGCGGCGTGCCTGCATCTGCCCGGTGATCGACAGCGAATAGCCCGTCGTGCGCATCATCGAGCTGATGCCGCGCGCCTCGTCGTAGTAGTCGAGCAGCTCGAAGTCGATCGTCTTCGGCGCGGCGTCCCTGGTCCCGCGCACGAGCACGCGGAGCGCCACCATGTCGAGTCCCTTGGACTTCGTCAGCCGGGGACCCACGGCCGCGACGAACAGATCGCGCGGAACCATCTTCGTTCCTCTCACATCGACGGGCGTGAGCTCGAGCAAGCCAAGCTCGCGAATCGCTTCCATGATGTGCGCGTGGCCCGGGTAGCGCAGCGTCTTGTATTCCATCGACGGCACTTTCCCCTCGTAGCGAAACGCCATCGTCGACAGTCCGCCGGCGGTGTGAAACGCCTCGAGCTCTCCGACCGGCATTGGGAAGTCCACGCGCTCGCGCTCCGACAGCGCCTTCACCTGCGTGCGCTTCCCATCGCGCAGCACCCACGAGAGCGTCGTGTAGTAGTCGAGCACGCCCTCGAGCGAGTACACGATCTGATAATTCAGCGGCGGCTCGGGATCCTGCGGCAGGCCACCAACATAGATCCGCACCGTGTCGACGCTGTCGAGCTGCTCCATGCCGTACTGCGCCAGGATGTTCACCATCCCCGGCGCGAGCCCGCAATCGGGAATGATCGTCACCCCCTTCTCGCGCGCCTTGTCGCTCAGCCGCTTCTGCTGAAAGACGATCTCGGTGTTGCCGCCCAGGTCGGCGAAGTTCGTTCCCGCTTCGACGGCGAGCTTCGCCAGCTCGTAGTTGAAGTAGTAAGGGATCGCGCTCATGACGGCGTTGCTCTCGCGCATCACGGCGAGCACCGCCTCGCGATCACGCACGTCGATCTGCGTTGGGATCAAGCGCTTCCCCGAGTACGGCGCGAGAAACGGCGCCAGATGCTGCACGTTCACGTCCGCGAGTCGTACTTCTTGGACGTCGGGATTTTGAAGTAGGTCGAAGGCGCAGGCCGAGCCTTGCAGGCCGGCGCCGAGAACGAGCATTCGCACGTGGACAGACCGCCGAAGTAGAGAGTGAACTGATGCTAGAGACGTCAGTTGTCAAAGGTCAGATGTCAGCAACTGACAACCGCGTTCAGCACTCACCGACATCTGAGGGCTGACGGCTCTCGTCAAAAGTTACACCCAACTCCACAGCACCGGCTATGATCGGCCGCGCACAGTTCTCGCACTGAGCACTTGCATGTCAAGCCTCGCTCCCATTCCCAACTGGCGTGATCACCTGCTGGAATCCTCGCCACAGATTCACGCAGTACTCAACGCCACCCACCGCATCGCAGTACTTGGCATCAAGACAGCCGAAACGTTTGCCCCGGCCTACTACGTACCAGAGTACGCGGCAAAGGCGGGCTTCGACATCGTGCCGGTGCCGGTTTATTTCCCCGACGTCGATGAGATTCTCGGCAAGCAGGTGTATCGCCGGCTCGCCGACATCCCCGGCGACATCGACATGGTGAACGTCTTTCGGCGCGCCGACCACATTCCGGCCCACATCGACGACATACTCGCCAAGCGTCCGAAGTCCGTCTGGTTCCAGCTCGGCATCCGCAACGACGAAGCCGCCCGGACGCTCGCCGAGGCGGGAATCGATGTCGTGCAGGATCGATGTTTATTGGTGGAGCTGCAGCGAATCGGACGCTGATGAGACTCGCGGGAAGTGCTTACGGCTTCGCCGCGATCTCGCCGCGCCGGGCGTCGAGTGTCCAGCGGCGGTTGCCGAGAAGTCGGGCCGCTTCCGGACTGCCGACCGGCAGCGTCCGCGTCGGCCCGACTAGCCAGATTCCGGTGCGATAGGTCAGCGTCGGCACGTGCTCGGCGCGCGGATCATCGTATACGCCGTTCTTACGCAACGTCATTTTCGCGTTCGTGGAATCGAACGTCGGTGCGTATCGCCCAAGGAGATCGAGACCGATCGTCGCGGTGCCAGCTTCCTTCATCACCGCGAAAGATGTTGGGACGTTGTTCAATGTGAATGCGCCGAGCATCACCTGCGACGTGACGCCGGCGACGTGCCGCGCGTCTTCCGCGCCGCGTGACGCAAATCGGCGCACCTCTTTTCGGCGGGCCCACACTGTGTCGAGCACGAGGTTCTCGGCGGTAGGATCGATGCGCGCGATGACCGTGTCGCGCCCGATCACTAACGCCACTTTCCCGACGGTGCGATTGTCTCCGACGCGCCATGGGACGTCGGCCGAATCAGGGCCAGCGGTAAATGGCAGGTTCACCGCCAACCACGACGCCCGCGCTCGCTCGGCCGGCGCCTGGCGAGATGAGGGCAGGTCTGAGAGCGCGTTATACTCGCCGAGGCGCGTGTAGACGGGAATCAGCTGCTCCGCCACGAGCGCCGGATCGCTGCCGAAGAATCGCGCCTCCTCCATCAAGGTCGCCGCAATGCGCAGCCGGCCGCGCGATGCGAGGTACCAGCCGAGCGTGAGCCGGGCCGTCGGGTCGCGGGGATGCGCGCGAACCGTCTCGTAGTAGAGCGATTCCGCCGCGGCGATGCGGCCCAGTTGGATGAGCGTATCCCCGCGCGCGAGCTGCGCGCGCGCCACGCCGACGTCCGCGAGCGCGGTCCCAGCGAGCAGCGCCGCAAATCCCAGCGAGCTCGTGCGCCAGTTACGGCTGCGGCCCGACAATGGTGGCGAGGAGATCGACATCTGGATCAAGACGGATGCTCCGAGGTGCTGCCGAGAGATCGAACGGTAAGGTGATACGCTGCGTCGCGGTCGCCTGGATCTGGATCGTCGTGCGGCGCACGGTGCCGTCCGTCTGCGTCAGGTCGACGAGCAGGGGAAAGCGGTAGGGCGCGAATCGTTGGCCTTGCCTAATCTCTAGTATAACGCGCCGCTCCTTGGGGTCGTAACTCGAAGACGTCGAGAGCTGGGCGAAGCCGGGTCGTTTCAGCCACTGATCGAAGAACCAGGCGAGGTCGACGTGCGCGCGTGCCTCGACCGCCCGGCGTAAATCATCCGTCATGGCTGTCGAGTCTCTGCGCCGTGCGTAGTAGTCCGCGATCCCGATGAAGAACGCCGAGTCGCCGACGAGCCGCCGCAACATGTGCAGCACGAACCCGCCCTTCGGATAGCTGTTTGCGTTGAGCAGCTTGAGGTAGTCCGTCTGCGTGGTGTCGATGACCGGGCGCGAGGCGACGACGTCGCTTTCGACGACCGTCTTGCGGAGGTCGATTCGTTCGGCGCGAAACGCGCTGTCGCCACGCGAGTGCTCGGTCCAGAGCGCCGCGAAGTACGTCGCGAACCCTTCGCTCAACCAGACGTGCGCCCATTCGCGCTCGGTGACCGCGTCGCCGAACCACTGATGCGCCGTCTCGTGCGCGACGGTGCCGACGTCGAGCGTACGCTCCCTGAACGCCTTTTCGGGATAGAAGATCGCACTCGCGTTCTCCATGCCGCCGAATCGCGTCGAGCTCTCGAGATGCGAGAGCTTCTCATAGGGAAACGGCCCGATGATCGTGCTGAACCAATCGACCATGGCACGGCTCTCGGCGAAGGGACCCGGAAGAAACGCGCGGTCCTCTGGAAAGACATAGACCGTCTGTTCGACGCAGCCGAAATCGCTTCTGCCGCAGGCGGATGGGCCGAGATCGAGGTGATCGAGCGGCGCCACGGCGATGACCATCAAGTAAACCGGAATCGGACGAGACTCACGCCACCGGGTGATCGTTCGCGGCCGCGCGCCCATCTGCGCCGAGAGTGGCGCTTCTTCGACGAGCTTGCCGTTGGCGATGACCTTTCGCTCGGACGGCGCGCGCACCGTCCAGCTCACCGTCGCCTTGTCGCTCGGATGATCGACGCTCGGGATCCAGTGGCGGCCGCGGTTGGGCCAGTTGTCGGCAAAGGCCGTCCACCGAGCGGCGTCGGCATGAATGATCAGACCATCAACGGGATGTCCGCCGTATTTCACTACGACGCTCAGCTCGTCGCCGCTGCCACCCGGCAGCGGGATGCTGATCGTGGCGGCGTCTCGCTTGAACCGCACGCTCGCCCGGTTCACATAGACGCTGTCGACGCGAAGATCGAGCAGATCGAGCACCAGCGTGTCGACGCGGGCCGTGCGCTTGACCGTCAGCACCGCACGCGCCTCGATCGTCGCGCCGGTGTCGGGCAGATCGATCGACAGATCGTAGTCGGTGACATCGATCCCGGGGCGGTATCCGGCCGGACGACCGCCCGATGGATATTGCGCGGCTAACGAGTGCGGTCTGCCCAACGCGATGGCGATGAGCGCGGCACCCATGGCGCGCACGCTCATCGCCATCGGGCGACTCACTTGAACACGCGATAGATGGCGCTGTTCGCGTCATCCGAGATCAGTACCGAGCCGTCCTTGTACACCAGCGGGTCGACCGGGCGGCCCCAGCGCTTACCATCCGCGCTCTGGAATCCGGTGAGGAAATCTTCGTACGACACCGGCTTTCCATCCTTCACGTGGACGCGGACCACGCGCGCCACCGTGGGCTTGTCGCGGTTCCACGAGCCGTGCAAGGCGATGAGCAGATCACCGCGCCAATCCGCGGGGAACTGCGTCGCGCCGGTCAGGAACGTCATGCCGAGCGCGGCCGCGTGACCTTCGAGATCGAGCGCGGCAGGAATCGTCGACGCGCAGCGAGCGGCGTCATGATATTCCGGATTCGGGATCGCCTGCCCTTTCACCGAATAGCAGTACGGCCAGCCGTAGTCGCCGCCGTCGCGCAGGATGTTGAGCTCATCCGGAGGTAAATCCTTGTGATCCGGCTCGAGATTGTCGCGCTCGTTCTGCGATGCCCACAGCGAGTTCGTTCCAGGCAAGAACGCCAGACCGACGGCGTTCCGCAGTCCGCGGCCAAACACTTTCCCCTTGCCGCCGTTCTCGTCGAAGCGGAGCACGACCGCGCGGTCCGAGTCTTTCTCGACGCACAGATTGCACGTCGATCCCGCCGCGACGTACATCGCGTTGTCCGGACCGAACACCACCGTGCGCGACCAGTGGTTGCCGCCCGGCGACAGGTGCACGAGCGTCTCCGGCGTCCCTTGCGCGACGCCGCGCGCGTCGAGCTTCACACGCACCACGGCGTCGGTGTTGGCGATGTAGAGCCACCCGTTGTGAAACGCGAGACCGTGCGGCCGCTTCTGACCCTCGATCACCACGCGCACACTGTCGGCGACGCCGTCGCCATCGACGTCCCACAATCGCACCACGCGGCCTTGATACGGCTGGCTCGCGTACACCGCGCCGTCCGGGCCAAGCACCATGAACCGCACCTGACTGACACCTTTGATGAAATACTCGACCTTGTAGCCGGCTGGCCCGGTGAGCTTGCCATCGAGCTTCGCGCGCTCGGCGGCCGTCGTCACGCCTTGCGCGCCGCAGCCACTCTGCACGAACGCCGCGGCGAGCAGTGCCAGCATCATCCCACGCATTGTCGTCATGTATGACTCCTCGATAGGTTCGCGATACGCAGCTCATTCATGTGGCGTAGACCCCAGTCAACGCGCTTTCGGCCGCGGGCATCTTGTCCGCCCGGCTGGCCAACGCCAACTTCTGCGCCTGCTCCACTTCCGCTTCGACCTCGGCTTCGATCGCTTCGAGCGCATTGCGGCCGATGCCGCTCGACACGAGATGCTCCTCGTAGAGCGCAACGGGATCGCGCTGGCCCCATCGCTCGAACAGCTCCGCCGAAAAGGTGCGCCGCGCCTCGGCCTCATCGTGCGTCGCGTGACCGCCCATGCGAAACGTCTCGGCGACGAGCAACACAGGACCCTCACCGCGCCGGCAGCGCGCGACGGCGAGTCCGGCAGCGGCGTATGCATCGAGTACGTTGTTTCCATCGAACACGCCGCCCGCCATCCCGTAGGCGCGCGGCCATTGCGCGAAATTGCCCGACGGATGCTCAGCCGCGGAGTGGTGCTGCGAGAGCTTCGTCCCGAGCGCGACCTGATTGTTCTGGATGATGAAGATGGCGGGCACGCGCTGCACGGCGGCGAAGTTCAATCCCTCGTGGGCCGTGCCGGTCTTCGTGCTGCCATCGCCGATCCAGGTCATGGCGACGCGATCTTCGCCGCGCATCTTGAAAGTCAGCGCGATCCCCGTCGTCACCGGCACCACATCACCGACGTGACTGATGGGCGGCAGCACGCCGGTCGAGAGCGCGCCGTAGTGCCCATCGCGTCCGCCGCTCGGCCCATCGGCCGTGCCGAAGTAGGCGCGCAGGATGTCGGCGACGGGCATCCCCATCTCATGACAAGCTCCGCTGTTTCGGATCATCGGCGCGACGACGTCGCCGCCGGGGCCGCGACGGAGCGCGTGCACCGGGCCGATCGTCGCCGCTTCTTCGCCGGTGCCGAGCCACGCCTTGGAGATCACGCCCTGTCGCACCATGCGCTTGAGCGCGATGTCGGTGAGGCGGTTGCGCACCAGGCCACGGTAGAGATCGAGCAATTTTTCCGTCGGGAGCTCCGCCACGATGGCCGCGCGCTCCGCGTCCCGCTCCACCGTCGCGCGAAACGCGCCAACGGCAGCGTCATCACGCGACCACGCGACGTACTCGGCAGGCTCGAAGGCGGCGTAGTGTTTCAAGGGGCAGACGTCAGATGTCAGATGTTAGATGTCGGTGACTGCAAACCACTGCATGTCCGAGTGCAGGTCACCGGTGCGCATGAGAAGAAAAGTCGCGCCGGACCCGGCTCGCGACTAGGTGTGGCGCCCTCTCCCCATTCAATCCTTGCGGAGGATGCGCTTCCACTTCGACGGGCGGACCGCGGCCGGGTCGGTCGCGGCGGCAAGCGCTTCCGCGAATTCAGTGGCGCTCGCGTAACGCTCCTCGGGGGACCGGGAGAGACACTTCATGAGCACGCGGTCGACCTCCGCGGGAAAGTCGAGATCGCCTCGTATCTGCGCCAGCGGCGTCGGCTCGCTCTTGAGCCGGGCGAGCATCACCTCCTGCTGCGTTCGGCCGATGAAGGGCAGCTTGCCGGTCAGCATCTCATAGGTGATGAGTCCGAGCGAGTACACGTCGCTCCGCGCGTCGAGCGGTTTGCCGCGAAGCTGCTCGGGACTCATGAATTCCGGTGTGCCAAGCACGATGCCGGTCTTGGTCAGCTTCCGCACTTGCGCGCTCACCCGCCGCTGCTTGGCCAGACCGAAATCCATCACCACCGCGCGCTCGCCGTCCCCGTCGGGACAGAGCATCACGTTCTCCGGCTTGAGATCGCGATGGATGATGCCGATCGAGTGCGCCACCTCGAGCCCGGCTGCGATGTCGCGGGTGATGCGAACCGCCACGTCGAGTGAGAGCGTGCCCAGCCGCGCGGTGCGGTCGTAGAGTGGCTCGCCATCGACAAACGGCATCACGATGTAGACGATGCCGCGCTCGGTCTCGCCGATGCCGATGATGTGGCAGACGTTGCGATGCGCCAGCCGGCTTCCCATGTCGGCTTCGCGGCGCAAGCGCTCCATCGCCGCGGAATCGGCCACCAGTTGCGCGGAAAGAATCTTCACCGCAACGCGCGCGTGCGACGCGGTGTCGTTGGCGAGGTAGACGAGCGACATGCCTCCCTCGCCCACTTTCTTGACGACTTCATACCGCCCGCCGAGCGTCTGTCCGACGATGCCGCGAAGCTCGTCTTGACGCGCCTCGACCGTCGTCGGAATCCGGCCAGGCTGCGGACTCAGCCGCTCCGAACCCATCAGTCGGGTTCCGTCGCTCACGCAATACCGCGCATCGTCGTCGTAGGTCGCGCCGCAGCGCGGACAGCGCGAGCTCACGTGCACACGCGATTGCGGCCCTGCGCTTTCGCGCGATAGAGCGCCTCGTCCGCGGCCGCGATCAGCTCATCCGGCGAGCCGATGTTGAGTCCCGGGAAAGACGCGACGCCGCAGCTCACGGTGATCGTGAGCCAACCGCCCTCTTCGCCGCCGGCCAGCGGACGCTCGGCGATCTTCAATCGCACGCGATCACCGAAAGCGACGGCGCCGTCGAGCGGCGTTTCGGGGAGCACCACGACGAACTCCTCGCCGCCGTACCGCGCCACCAAATCCACGACACGCAGCTCGCGGCTCAGTACCGTGGCGACGCCGCGCAACGCTTCGTCACCGACCAGATGGCCGTAGGTATCGTTGACGAGCTTGAAGTGGTCGAGGTCGAACATGAGCGCCGTGAGCGAGAGCCCGTAACGCGCCGACCGATCGAACTCCGCGCCGAGCCGCTCCATCAGTGCGCGGCGGTTGAGGAGCTGCGTCAGCGGATCAGTGAGCGCGAGCACTTCGAGCCGCTCTCGGTCGGCGCGCTTGG
>JALZAE010000380.1 GCA_030948535.1 Gemmatimonadota bacterium
CCCGATGTATCTCGCCGCGCGTGAGACCGCGCGACTGCTGGCGGAGGCGGGCTTCGCGATCATCACCGGCGCGGGTCCCGGCATCATGGAGGCAGCGAACGCCGGCGCGAAGGAAGGGAACGGCCGCTCGATCGGATGCAACATCGAGCTCCCCTTCGAGCAAGGCGCGAATCCCTACGTCGATACGCTGATCAACTTCCGCTACTTCTTCGTGCGGAAGACGATGTTCATCAAGTACTCGAACGCGTTCGTGATTTTTCCCGGCGGCTTCGGCACGCTGGATGAGTTGTACGAGGCGCTCACCCTCATCCAGACGGGGAAGATCTCGCAGTTTCCGGTCATCCTCTTCGGCCGACACTACTGGGCGGGACTCATCCGCTGGCTGCAGTCGCGCGTGCTGCTCGAGAAAAAAATCTCACCGGGCGACATGGATCTCTTGATCGTCACCGACGATCCTGCCGAAGCGGCGAACGCGGTCATCTCCGCCTGGGGCGCGACGACGCAGACGCTCGCCGCGGCGGCCACATCCAAAGGACAGCGCGACAAAAATGGCACGTAAGCGCGACGACAAGGGAAAGAAGAGCAAGGCAAAGCCGAAGACGCCCGCCACCGATGCGTCGTCCTACGCCGGCTCTCGTAAGCGCGGACCGAGCGCCGCCGCGCCGAAAGCGCAGCAGAAGCGCGAAGCCGAGGAGCGCGAGCGCGCCGGCGCCGCGCACACGTCGCACGAGACGAGCCGATTTCTGCGCGGCCAGCGCATTTCCCCGACGCCCGTGCGCGGCCACGAGACGGTCGCCGATCTGATCGACGGAACCTTCCTGGCCTACAACGCGGCCCGGCTGCGGGAAGCGTGCGCGCTGTTCACCAACAAGATGCTCGCCGCCGACAGTACGGTTGGCATGACGCTCACCGGCGCGCTGACGCCGGCCGGCCTCGGCATCGCCGTGCTGATCCCACTGATCGAAGCGGGCTTCGTCGACTGGATCATCTCCACCGGCGCGAATCTGTATCACGACACACACTTCGGGCTCGGCCTGGCGATGCATCGCGGCAATCCGCAGGAGAGCGACGTGGTGCTGCGCGAAGAGGGCGTCGTCCGCATCTACGACATCTTCTTCGACTACGATGTGCTGCTGTCGACCGATGCGTTCTTTCGGCAGATCCTGCGCGCCCCGGAATTCCAGCGCCCGATGTCGAGCGCCGAGTTTCACTATCTGTGCGGCAAGTACGTTCGCGCGCGTGAAGACTCGTTGGGCATCGGACAGCGCTCGCTCATCTCGGCCGCGTACGCCTGTGGCGTGCCGATTTACACGTCGTCGCCGGGCGACTCGTCGATCGGGATGAACGTCGCCGCGCTCGCGCTCGAGGGAAACAAGCTGGTGATCGATCCGAACCTCGACGTGAACGAGACGGCGTCGATCGTGCTCGATGCGAAGCGCGGCGGCGGGAAGAGCGCCGTGATGATCATGGGCGGCGGCAGTCCGAAAAACTTCATGCTCCAGACGGAGCCGCAGATTCAGGAAGTGCTCGGCATCGACGAGCGCGGTCACGATTATTTCCTGCAGGTGACCGACGCGCGGCCGGACACCGGCGGCCTCTCCGGCGCGACGCCGGCCGAAGCGGTGAGCTGGGGGAAGATTGATCCCGATCGCTTGCCCGACGCCGTCGTGTGCTACGTCGATTCGACGATCGCGCTCCCGCTCATCACATCGTACGCGCTCTCACGCGTGATGAAGCGGAAGCTGCGCCGCCTCTACGACCGCCGAACGGAGATGATGGATCGTCTGCGCACGGAGTTCGAGTCATCGAACGCGCATCCGGCGGAGGCGGGAAAGACGAGCGAGATCCTGGAGCGGCACCGGTAGCCCCCGAAGTGGCGGCATGCGGGATTGTAGCGAGGCGTGCGGCGCGCGGCGTACCGTGACGCGGCGGCGCGAGACGAAGCGCGTGAGGAGAGGCGCAAGGAGAGGCGCAAGGAGGCCGTCGGTAGGCGATGAAGAGCGCAGTTGTGTGCCGCAGTAACTTGCCTGGCGCCTTTCCTCCTCGCCTCGCGCCGTACGCCGCCGCCTCGCGTAAGCCGAACGCCGCATGCCTTGCGGATCTGCCGCGTCATATGCGCCGTTCAGGCCCGAGTCTCGGTTACGATTTTAGCCTGCCGCGTCGATACCATATACTGAGATGATCTCTCCCTAGTCCGGTAGCGTTGACCGTCCATGTCGCCCCGTTTCGATCCCGCCGCGCCGCTTCCCCGGCGTACGCGCCAGAACTTCATGGCCACCGGTGTCGGCCAGGCCGCGCCCGAGTCGTTGGTGCGCGTCGCGATCATCTGCGCGGCCGGCGCCGCGCTGATCCTCGCGTTCTGGCCCTCGCTCTGGGTCGGGGCGACGCCGTTGGTGTGTCTGTCGTGCTTCGGCACCTACGGCATCCT
>JALZAE010000405.1 GCA_030948535.1 Gemmatimonadota bacterium
CTCTATGACTCGCTCGTCGACATCGGCTTGCTCCCCGGCGGGCCCGAAGAAAGAGTGACCGTGCTGGTGGTCGACGACGATCCGATCGCGGTCGATCTCATCGCCGAGTGCATCAAGGGCCTCGCCAGCACTGTATTGCGCGCCTACGGCGGTGAGGAAGCGATCGACATCGTGCGGCGCGAGTTGCCCGATGTCATCGTGCTCGACCTGGTAATGCCGGACGTGAGCGGTTTCGATGTCGTGGACGCTCTGCAGAAGCAGGCCAATACCGCTCGAATTCCTATCCTCGTCGTGACGCCGAACGAGATCACAGCCGGCGAGCGCGCGAAGCTGAACGGCTTCGTCACGACGATCTTGGAGAAATGCGTGTTCGACTCCGATCACTTTACGACCGAAGTGCGCCGTGCGATGTCGGGTCGCCAGCTGATCGCCTGAGATGGCGAGAATTCTGATCGTCGAGGACAACGCCGCCAACATGACGCTGGCGGTGACCATCCTCGAATCTGCCGGCCACACCGCCATCAGCGCGACCGACGCCGAGCGCGCGTTGACGATCGCGCGCGATGAGCAGCCAGACCTGATCCTGATGGACATCCACCTGCCCGGCATGGATGGTCTCGCGGCGACCGCGCTTCTCAAGGGCGATGTCGTGACGCGCGCCATCCCCGTGATCGCGCTGACGGCTCTCGCCATGAAGGGCGACGAGGAGCGAATTCGCGGCGCGGGATGCGACGGATACGTCGCGAAGCCAATGCACTATCAGGAGCTCCTGGCGACCGTCGCGGCACAGCTCGCCCGCTGATCGGCGGAACGAAACGCTGAAGGTGCCTCTCCGCGCTACTTCCCAATCCCGTACGACAGCCCGGCGAGGAACGACCAGACTCTGTTCTTCACATCAGCCCGGCTCTGCGTCCCATCGATCGTCGACAGCCCGAGATCGTAGCGCACCTCCAGCCGCAACGCGCCTCCACCGAACCTGATGTCGGTGCCGCCGCCGAACAGGAGGCCGTAGTCGACAGACTTCGACTTCGCCTCGCCGCCGAGCAGCGGATCATCACAATCGATGCGGCCGCCACTGCCGCTGACGTCGGAGCCCAGGTCGCACTTGATTCGAAACGCCACGGCCGGACCTGCGATGAGATACGGGCGAATGGCCTGCGACGGAGATACCGGGAGCATCGCCTTCAGCAGCAGCGGCACCTCGAAGTAGTCGAGATGCACTCCGCCCGTCCCCTCCACGGCCGGCGCTTCTCCCCCTTTCTGCGAATACAGTCCCTGAAGCTCGACGGCGAACACGTCGGTGAGTGTCCGCGAGATCGTCCCACCGATGATCAGCCCCGTTCGCGCGTCATAGTGGCCGGCATCGCTGCCGCCCAGATTCGCGCGGTTCACTCCGGCGATCACGCCGACCGTGAACGCCTGCGCCCGCGCGACCCCAGCGGTTGCGGCGACCAGCACTATCGCGGCGATCGAGCGCCGAGTGCGACGAAGCGGGAGCGGCGAGCGTCGAGTAGTTCCGGCCACTGTATCCTCCGAAGATGTGGGTGATCGCGACTGACCGCGCGCGAGTCTAGCAAAGGGTCGCGAAGACGCTACTCGCTCGGGCTCGCCGGCGCTACGGCCGCGTTGCGATCTTCCTGCTCGAAAATCCAACTGTCGATCAATCGGCGATGATCGATGGCGCGAGATGCATCGCGCGATTGCGACGTACCCATGAGCACGCCGAGCGCAAAGCGGCCCCGCCGAACGATCAGATCGAGCGGACGATAGAGATAGTACGCCGCGATCGCGGGCGACCCGCGTTCGAGACGGTAGATCTGCCGCAGATGGGCGACCGGCGGAAAGAACGTTCGACGAATCACCGATAGCCTGGCCGCCCCCTGGAGATCTCTCGCCTCTTGATACGCGCGCGGCAAGTCGCTCGGCCCCGCGAGCACCAGCTCCCACGCCGCATCGACCAATGCGCCGCTCACGCGCATTTCCGAAGCGGCGCCGGTCGTCAGTGCCGCTGGAATGGCCACACCGAACATCTTCTCCACGACGCGGAGCGTGCACGACACCCCCTGGCCGGCTCCACTCTCCTCCGCGACCCGAGCCAACAATTTCCAGTCGAGCTCATCCTCGTAGTGTGCGACCGTGATCGCGATGTCGTAGAGCGAGCGTATCGGCACGCGAAACCGATGACCGTACGACGCGTGCACGCAGAGGTGCAGCAGCAGATCCTCGGGACACAGCGCCATCACATCCGCGCGGCCGATGCGCGCCCGGCGCGCGCGGCGCCACACGCTGTTCATCTCCAGCCGAAGTCCGCTGCGCGCCGGCGCCAGCGTGTGATGAACTTCGATCGGCAGCGCCCCAGCTTTGTGCATGCGCCGCAGATGATGGTGCTCGGAGTAGTCCGCGAGATCTTCGGGACGCTCGTCGTCGTCGCCCGGCGTCTCGTCAGGTCCGAGCGGAGCGTATCCATTCTCGCGAAGCGCGGCCTCGGCCCCCGTGAGATCGGCGGCATGCACCAGCAGATCCACGTCGGCCATGGCGCGAAGGGCGGGGTCAGCGTAGACCCCTGCCGCGAGGAACGCCCCCTTGAGCGCGATCGCGGGGATGCCGCGCGTGTCGAGCGCCGACGCCACCATGCTGAGTTGCCGAAAGAGCTGCTGATTGCGCAGCGCATGACAGCAGTAGAGCTCCTCGAGCTCTTGCATCGGCGCACCGGGAATCGCCGATGCGGCGCCCAGCGACCGCGCGCGCGCGTACAACAGCGGCTCGACGCGATGCGTGATCGCCGCGGCAATCACGTCAGGCCACACCGCGACATCGATGGCAAACTCGGCACCAGGCTCGGCCCCCGGCAAACTGTCGCGGAGCAACCGTAGCAGCGTCTCCTTCGCGGGTGCGCTCACTCGAGTAGCGACCCGAGCAGGGCCGGGATGCGATCGAAGTCGCGGCCCGTCTTCAGACGATAGCACCGGCTCTCTCGCACGAGCGCCGCCAACGCATCGAGATGCAGCTGCGAGCTGCGCGGATCGGTGAGCAGCACGTTCGGCGTCAGCTCCAGCAGGGCGCTCGCCGGATCTAGCGGCTCGATAATGCTCTCCTCGCGATCGGAGATGGCCGGGAAGACGACGACCGCCGGCGCACATTCGCTCGCGAGCTCGATGTCGAATACGTCCTCGGGGAGCACCGATCGCTTGAACGTCCCGGGACGGCGCGGCACCTCGTGCGGCAGCTGCTCGGCGCGCGACACCTCGGGGAAAAACTGAGCCGTGTGGTCGGTCACATTCATCGCATCGGCGAACGGCAGAATGCGCAATCCGGACGGGGTCGCTGACAGGTAGCACGTGTCGTCGCCGAGCAGTGCGAAGCCCGCGCGCATCAGAGCGAGAGTGAGTGTCGACTTGCCGGCGCCACTCTCGCCAGGCAGCAGCAGCGCGCGCCCATCTCTGCAGACTCCGGCCGCGTGCACCATGTAGCGGCCGTTCCGCTTCATCATCTCGACGAGCGGCAGCGTGAACAGCGGATGGGCCCCGAGCCACCAGTCGGTGCCGCTCAGCTCGCGAATCGAGATCTGGATGCGTCCGGTCGCCGCATCACAGAGCACGCGCACGCGTCCCAAATAGTCGATGTACAGCTCGTCGGTCGCTCGCGCATAGAGCACTTCACCGGCCGGCGGATCGTACACGCGACGCATAGCCACCGATGGCCGATCGATTGGATGATCGCGTCCCTCATCGACGGCGCGGATCTCAACATGAATGTCGGTCTCCCGCGCGTCGCCCGTCGACTCGGCGCCGGACGCGTGGAAGTGCCGAAGCCGGCGCCGAAGCGCCGCGGCGGCGCGCGCGTGGTCGCTCGCTACACTGATGCGCACGCCGTGCACGACGAATCGGTCGCCGATCGGGATCTCCGTGTCGGCTGACGCGCGCGCGCTCTGTCCGGCGGTGAGCTCGGCGGTCACGAGGTCGGCGCCGTTCTGCCGGCGACCGATTCGCGCGACGCGCGCGCCGCGCTCGGAATCCGATATGTCTCGGCGAAAAGCGGTCGGGGGTCCTGCTTCTCGAGCAATGGCTCTCCATCCCGCACGACCCAGCAGTGTCCGGCGAACTCCTCGCCTTCGACGCGGCCAAGTCCGAAGACGAGCACGGCGTCGACGCCGGCGCGACGAAGGAAGTAGTAGAGCGTAAGCCCTCGCGTCAGGCAGCCCGATCGGATGACCGGCAGGCCGGTCGCCAGCGTGTGATCGACAAGGCCCGCGATCCGTTCCGCTTCATGTGGCTGCACATCGACTGGGAGCCTCCGCGGGTGCGTCGGCTCGAGAACTCGCTCGAGTGTCGAGAGCTTGAGCCGCAGCAACGCGGGAACCAAGGCGGCGAAGAACGCCATCCGGCCGAGGAGCAGAAGTTCGCTGGGACGGCGCACGGGAGCCACCAGGCTATGCAGCGGAATCCGATGCGATGAGGAGTCGCTCGCGTGTCAGCTCACCGAGCATATCGACGATGTCCGCCTCGATTGTGGCGGACGGCGCGTCGTACTCCTGGCAGAGGATCTGGACGATGTCCTGCACGCTGCGCGTGCCATCGCAGAGATCCCAGAGGCGGCCCGCGACATCGTCGAGGGCGTAGTACTCGCCACTGTCGGCATCGAGGAGAACGACGGTCTCAGAGGCCCGCTGGGTGAGCACCGCGTCCCGTCGCCGAAGACGCGCGTCTAGTTGCATCGGGGGTCTCTGGGTGAGGCGGCGAAACCGCGCGGCGGCCACATTGGCGACGCCGCGCGGATCGAGGAGGCTAGAACGTGAACCGGGTCAGCCGCCGCAGCAACCCGAGTCGTTTCATTCGTGGTCTGGCGTAACTCTTCTTCATGACTGCGTTCCTCCTCTAGTAAAAGTCGCGTGCTCAGAGCGGCGGAGCCACATCATGCACGACGGTACATGAATTAGCTAGACCAAATCTTGCGCGTTTTCCGGATTCCCAGCTTGCCATCTGTAGTCCGGTCGTCGCTCAACTCGGCGTAGCTGTGCCCGCCGAGTGAGCGACAATTTCCGGCTCAGTTCGACCCCGAGACGGTCCCGCTGTAGCCCGCGCGCGCGGCGAACTGCGGGTCGCTGCGGCCGTCCCAGATCAAGATCCCGGCGCTCGCGCCGCTCGGTCCGATCGCGCGCAGCACCACCGTGTTCCGATCGCCGGCGTTCATCGCCGAGGAGATGTCCAGCGAGCGCAGCTCGCCGGTGTGCAGGCGGGTCGCCTCGAACCGCTTGCCGTTGACGATTACGACAAGGCTCGTCAGTCCGGTCGTCGCGTTCGTGATGCTGAGCTTGCCCTCAGCCTGCGGAATCCCGCTCAGAATCTTGAGATTCCCCCACCGCGTGCCGGAGCCGAGGGTCGCGTCCACGGGATCGCAGACCGTGACGTTGCCCGCACCGTCGGTGACCCGGATCTCGATTTGAGAACTTCGCGTTTGATCGATTTTTGTCGCCGTTATCATCAGCGTGCTCGTCGAGCCGATCGTGAAGGGCGGCACCGGCACGTCCGCGTTGTTGGCCGCCGTGACGACGACGCTTTGCAATCCAGTCTGCTCGTCTCGCGCGGCGATCTGGATGAAGACGTGGCCCGAGCCATCGACGCCGCGGTTGGCCAGCGTGCAGGACGGCGGCGTGCGGTCGGTGGCTACGGCCGCCGTGAGCTCGCCCTTCAAGCAGACGCCGAAGAGATTGCCCGGCGCGCCGGTGGTGATGATCGTGCTGACCGCGCCGGTGGCGATGTTGAACTTGAAGATCTGCCCGCTCGCGATGTCGCCGGCCCAGAATGAGATGCCATCGGGGTCGAGGCTGACCGTGTACCACTGGGTGATGCCGGGGAAATTGTACGTTTGCACGACGGCGCCGCTCGCATTCAACCGTCTGACCCCGCCGAAGCCCGCCACGATGAGTCCGCCGCTGCCATCGCCCGGCGGCAGCAGACGAAGCGCGAACAGCTGGTCGGGAATGTTGGCGAAGTCGGGAAGCTGCGTGTTCGTCGCAACGTTGAACCGCCGAATGAGCGGACCTTCGGACGTGTAGAAGATCGTGTGCTGGTCGGAGGAGAGATCGATCCGATCGCTGCCACTTGGCCCGACGACCGGATTGAAGGTGCCGGTGACCGCTCCGGTTGGGTCGTGGCGAAGGATGTCCTGATTGCCGTTCGCGTGGCCAGTGAAAAAATTGCCCGCTTGGTCGAACGAGATCGATTCGGGATTTATGTCTCCGTCGGTGATGTCCTGCAGGATCGCGTGCGGTTGAGCATCGCGGAAGACGATGATGCGGCTCGCGCTGAAATTCGTCGTGTACAGCTTGTCCAACGTGTTGTTGAAGCTGCAGCCGGTGGTGAAGAAGGGACCACCCTGATCGATGGTTTGCTTGAAGTTGCCGGCGTTGTCGTAGACGTTGTACTTCCCGTTGCTCACGCCGGCGAACACGTCACCAATGTTCCACGGTCCCACGAGCACTGCCTGGGCCGCGAGGCTCGGTTGGATAGCATCCGTCGGCGCCCGTTCGGCGCACGCTGGTGCCAAGAGCGCGGCGACAGCGAGAGTGCTGAGCCGAGACAACCTGCTGCTGACGAATCTTTGCATCGGTTCCTCTGGGGCTAGGTGCAGCGACAGCGAGCGCGAACGCGAGAATCGCCAGATTATCCGCCGCGCGCCGCATCCGCAACTCCTTCTAATCTGACCATGGCAAAAACGAAACCGCGCGGCGACCGCCCCTGTGGCGACCGCCGCGCGGCGTCGAGAAAAGCTAGAACGTGAAGCGGGTCAGCCGCCGCAACAATCCGAGCCGCTTCATTCTCGGTTTGCCGTAAGTCTTCTTCATGACAGAGTTCCTCCTGTAGTAGAAGTTCGCGTCAGGCAATCAATCGCCTGCTCACGTTCCGGAGACGGTCCCGAGATAGCCGGCACGCGACGCGAACGGCGCATCGCCGTGGCCGTCCCAGATCAAGATTCCCGCACTTGCGCCGTTCGGTCCAACCGCCCGGATCACGACTGTATTGTGGTTGCCGGACTTCATGGCCGATGAGATGTCGACCGAGCGCAGCTCACCGTTCTTGAGGCGAGTCGCCTCGAAGCGCTTGCCGTTGACGACTACGACGAGGCTCGTCAGTCCGGTCGTGGCGTTGGTGATGCTGAGCTGTCCTTCGGCCTGCGGGATGTCGCTCAGAATCTTGAGGTTGCCCCACCGCGTGCCGGAGCCGAGGGTTGCATCCACCGGATCGCAGACGGTGACGTTGCCCGCCACGTCGGTGACCCGCAGCTCGACTTGAGAACTTCGTGTTGGATCTATTTTTGTCGCCGTTATCATCAGCGTACCGTTCGAGCCGATGGTGAACGGCGGCACCGGCACGTCCGCGTTGTTCGCCGCCGTAACGACGACGCTCTGCAAGCCGCTCTGATCGTCGCGCGCCGCGATCTGGATGAAGACGTGGCCCGAGCCATCGACGCCGCGATTCGCCAGCGTGCAGGACGGCGGCGTGTGATCGGTCGGGACGGAGACGGTGAGCTCGCCCTTCACGCAGATGCCGAAGAGGAGGCCGGCGGCGCCGGTGGTGATCGTCGTGCTGACCGCGCCCGTCGCGATGTTGAACTTGTAGATCTTGCCGCTGCTGATGTCGCCGGCCCAGAAGGAGACGCCGTCCGGGTCGAGGTTGAGCGAGAACCAGCTGTTGTTGCCTGCCACCGTGTACGTCTGCACGACCGCGCCGGCCCCATTCAGTCGCCGGATTGAGCTCGAGCCCGCGACGAGGAGACCGCCGCTGCCGTCGCCGGGCGGGAGCAGGCGAAGCGCGAACAGCTCATCCGGAATGCTGGCGAAGTCCGCCAGTTGCGTATTCGTCGCGACATCGAATCGCCGAATTTGGCTACCTTCGGACGTGTAGTAGATCGTGTGCTGGTCGGCGGCGAGCTCGACCCAGTCACTTCCGCGCGGCCCCACGGCCACGTTGAAGGTGCCGGTGAGCGCCCCAGCCGCGTTGCGGCGCAGGACATCGGCGTTTCCGCCCGCGTGGCCGGTGAAGAAGTTGCCGGCTTGGTCGAAGACGACCGACTCGGGATTTCCGTCGGCGTCGGCAATGTCCTGAACGATGGTGTGGGGC
>JALZAE010000413.1 GCA_030948535.1 Gemmatimonadota bacterium
GTTGAGCAAGCTGGAGCTGCAGGGCTTCAAGTCGTTCGCTGACGAGACGTCGCTCGTCTTCGAGCAAGGCGTGACCGCAATCGTCGGCCCGAACGGATGCGGAAAGTCGAATGTCTCGGATGCCGTACGCTGGGTGCTCGGTGAGCAACGGGCGCGCACGCTCCGCGGCGCGAAGATGGAAGAGGTGATCTTCCAGGGCTCCACGGCGCGGCGCCCCGTGAACATCGCCGAAGTCTCGCTCCACTTCGAGAACGACGACGGCGCCCTGCCGGTGCCATACAAGGAAGTCGTCATCACGCGGCGGCTCTCACGCTCCGGTGAGAGCGAGTACTTGCTCAACCGCACGCCTTGCCGCCTGCGCGACATTCACGATCTCGTACGCGGCACCGGGCTCGGCGCGGATTCGGGTGTCGTCATCGAGTCGCGCATGATCGATGCGCTGCTCAGCGACCGGCCCGACGAGCGGCGCGAGCTGTTCGAGGAAGCGGCGGGCGTGTCGATGTATCGCGATCGCCGGCGCACGACTGAGCGCCGGCTGGAAGAGACGGCGGTCGATCTGGCGAGACTCGACGACCTGATCGGCGAAGTGCAGACCCAGGTGCGCTCACTCGCGCGGCAACGGAAGAAGGCGGAGCGGCACACCGAGCTTACCAACCGGCGCTTTCACGTCGAGCTGACGCTGGCCACGCGCGAGATGGAGGCATGGCACGAAGAGCTGGCCCGGCTCGAAGGTCGCGTCACGTCGCTGCGCGCGGAGGGCCCCACAGTCGAGCAGCGCGTGCGTGATGCCGAGCAGCGGCGGGAGGACACGCACGGCGCGCGCGCCGCCGCCGAGGGACATCGCGCCGAGCTCGCCCGCCTCGTGACCGCGCAGCAGCAGGATGTGATGCGACTGCAGAGCGAGATGGCGGTGGCCGAGGAGCGGCAACGCAACGCCGTCGCCCGACGCGAGCGCGCCGAGTCCGAGCGGCAACAGGGCGAAGCCATGGGCCAACAGCTCGTCACCGATCGCGAGCACGCCGTTGCCGAGCTCGCGCGGCTCAACGCGGAGCTGGCATCGGCGAGCGAACAACTGGCCGCGCGGGTGCAGGCTGAAGAGCTGGCGCGTCGCACGGTGGCCGACGCACGGGCCGCGTTCGATGAGAGCGAGCGCAAGGCGATGGAGCTGCGCGAGCAGGCGCGCCGTCTCGAGCTCGACCGCGAGGGTGCCGCACGAGAGCAGGAGGAGATCTCCCAGCGCATCGCCACGCTTGCGGTCGAGCGCGAGCAGCACAGCGAGGCGTTGTCACTCACGCGAGGCGAGATGGTGCTGGCCGTACGCGCGGTCGAAGAGGCAACGGCCGCCGCGACTGAAGCGGCGGAAGAGCTGGCAGTCGCGCGCGCTGCGGGGGACGATGCTCGCGGACAGGAAGGCCTCGCGCGCACCGAGCTCTTCCGCGCCGAAGAGACGACGACCTCGCTCCAGGGAAAGGTGAGCGCGCTCGAGGCACTCGAGCGCGAGCGCGTCGGCCTCGCTCCTGCCGCCGCGCGTCTGCTGCGCGAGCGCGAGCGTTTCGTCGATGGCGCCGTGCTCGGACCGTTGAGCGACTTCATCTCCGCCGGCGCGACGTCGGCGCTTGCGGTCGAACGCTTTCTTGGCGCGACGGTGCACGCGGTGCTCGTGCGCGATCGCGCGACGGCGGACGCGGTGCGCGCTTGGCACGTCGCGACGAATCCGGGACCGCTGCTGCTGCTGCCCGTCGATGCCGCTCCGGCAGGCGACGCCGACATCACCGGGCTGTCCGGCTCGATCGATGCGGCGGCGCCGGCACGCGACTGGGTGCGCGCGCTGCTCGGCCGCGTCGAATCGCTGGATGATGGCGCGGCGTTCGTCGACGCACGCGGTGCCGTTTGGCTGCCGGGCGCGGTCACCGGACCCGGGCCCCTACGCCGGCGTGCGGAGCTGTTCGCGCTACGTGCCGAGCTCGAGTCGAGCGACGCCGCGCGGCGCGAAGCGCTCACATCCGCGGACGAAGCGCGCGCGATGCGTGAGGAGGCCGATCGCGCCGTCGCGCTGGCGACCGACGCATCCGCGGAAGGGCAGCAGATCGTTCGCCGGGCGGCCGAGCAACGCGACGCCGTCGATCGCGCGGTGAAGCGGATCGAGCGTGAGATCGCGAGTGTGGATCAACTGTCCGAGAAGTCGGCGGCACGCGGCTCCGAGCTCACCGAGCGCGTCGCGGCGCTCGACGCGCGCACGCGCGCGGGGGAGAGCGAGATCGTCGCCCAGACGGAGCTCGTCAGTGCCGCGCGCGCACGGCTCGACGACGCCGACCGCGTGCAAGAGAGCGCGCGCGAAGAGCGCACCCGCTGGCAGGTGGAGCAAGCGCAGGGACAGGCGCGCATGCAGGTGGCAGCCGATCGCGAGCAGCGCCTCACCAGTGATGTGTCGACGGCGGCGGCGCGCTTGGAGTCGCTGCTCAAGGAGCTGAGCGAGATCGAGCACTCCGACGCCGAGCTCGCGCACCGGATGGCCGAGTGGCAGCTCGACCTCGAGGGTCGCCAGGGCACGCTGCACGACGGAGAAACGCGGCTCGCCGCTGCCGAGCGCCACGTGCTCGAGACCGATGGGCATTTCGACGAAGCCGAGCGTGCGCTCGATGACGCGCGCCGCGCGTCGGCAACGCTCGCCGAGGATCTCCATCACGCGGAGCTGCGCCTGGCCGAGTTGTCCGGCCATCGCACGGCGATTCGGGGCCGGCTGGAGGCGCAGTGGAGAAAGCCGCTCGAGGAGTTGATGGCGGCGCTCGTGCCGGTGGAAGTGGATGAGGAGACGCTCCGCGACGAAGCGAACACGCTGCGCGATCAGCTCGAGGCGATCGGTCCGGTGAATCCGCTCGCGATCGAGGAGCACGACGAGGAGGCGAAGCGTCTCGATTTCCTCACGGCGCAGCGTGCCGATCTCGCCAACGCCAAGACCTCGCTGCAGCAGGCCATACGCGAGATCGACGTAACGGCACGCGAGCTCTTCATGGCGACCTTCACGCAGGTGCGCGAGAATTTTCGGCAAATCTTCATGACGCTGTTCGGCGGCGGCGAGTGCGACCTGCGGCTGGAAAATCCCGAGTTGCCGCTCGACTGCGACATCGAGATCCATGCATCGCCGCGCGGCAAGCGCACTCAACGGATCCACCTGCTGTCGAGCGGCGAGCGGGCGCTCGTCGCGCTCTCGCTGCTCTTCGGCATCTTCCTGACCAAGCCGAGCCCGTTTTGTTTGCTCGATGAGGTCGACGCGCCGCTCGACGACCAGAACGTCGGGCGCTTCGTGCGGATGCTGAATCAGTTCAAGACGAAAACGCAGTTCATCGTCATCACACACAACCCGCGCACGACGACGGAAGCGGCTGACGCGGTGTATGGCGTGACGATGCAGGAGCCCGGCGTCTCCTCGTTCGTGAGCGTGCGCATGCGTGGCGCCGCCGTCGAAGACGCCGATTCGGAGAACCGGGCGGACCGCGGCGCGGAGGCGGTCGTCAGCGCTGTATGATGAGCGCATGATGCCATACGGCGCGCTGGCCGCGGCCGCGCTGGTCGTGGGGGCAGCCGGCGGCGCGACATCGGCGAGCGCCATCGACCGCTCCGTCACGTTGGTGGGTCCGGTGGAGGAGCCGCTCCACAGCCTGACGCCCTCGTTCGTGATCAACACCGCTGGATTCAGTCTCGCCGATCGTCCCGTGACTCTCAGGCTCGAGCTGTCGCGCAGCCCGCAGTTCGACCAACTCGTCGCGGACACTACCGTGACTGCCGAAGCGGCGACGATTGTGTTGCAAACGCTGTTGCCCGAGAACGCCACGGTCTATTGGCGCGCGGTCGCGTCGACGGTGACGCACGACAGCGTGCGCTCGGCGGTCTCGGGACCGCACACGGTTCCCGCGTGGCTCACGCTCGTGTCGCCGGCGAATCCGCGCGGCACGACCTTCGACAGCCGCCGACCGACCTTCACCTGGTCGAGCGCCCCGGTCGCCAACCCGCCGGGTCCGTGGCGCTACGATTTCGAGATCGCGACGGCCGTCGGGGGCCGGGTGCAGGTGCGTCGCACCGCGCTCACCGACACCGTCTTCACCCCGACGTCGGACCTCGAGGCGAATACCTCGTTCCGCTGGTCCGTGACGGCGCGGCTCGCGCGCGGCGACTCGATTCGCCGCGCGAGCGCGGCGACCTTTCTCATCCTCGAGCCGGGCCGTCCCCTCGCGACGCTGCTCCTCCAGAACTTTCCGAATCCCTTTCCGACCGCGGACGCGGCCAGCACCTGCATCTGGTTCGACCTTCGCGATGATGCATCGGTACGGCTCGAAGTGTTCGACCTGCGCGGCAATCTCGTGCGCACGCTGGTGCCCTCGGCACAGGTGAATGCCCAGCTCACAGCGGGGCGATACGGCCGCGGCTCGGTCTCGCCGTCGGGCGAAGGATCGGGATGCGATCCGCGCTTCAGCTGGAATGGCGTCGCCGCGGATGGACGCAAGGCACCGCCCGGCGTGTACATGCTCCGCCTCGCGGCCGGCGGCGCCGTCTTCATTCGCAAGATGCTGTTGCAGTCGAGATAGGAGAATCATGCGACTCACCACGGTCGGGACCGGGACGGCCGCGCCGACGCCGACGCGCGTCAACAGCGCGCATCTGATCCAATCCGGCGACGTGCATCTGCTGATGGACTGCGGGAGCGGCGCCGTCTTCCGCATGGCCGCGCTCGGCATCGAGTGGATGAAGATCACGCACGTCGCGATCACGCATTTTCACGCCGACCACACCACGGACCTCGCCACGTTGTTTTTCGCGTGGCGGTACGGCTTCCTTCCGGCGCGCTCGGCGTCGGTGGAGCTGATCGGACCGGTAGGAACGGACGCGCTGCTCGACCGCATGTCGGCCGCATTCGGCGCATCGCTGCGCGATCTCGGCTTCGCGGTGACGGTCCGTGAGATCGCGCCCGGTGGATCGCTCGAGCTGGGGAGCGGCCTCATGCTCTCGGCGCTGAAGGTACCGCACACGGTGGAGAGTGTGGCATATTCCGTGGAGCGCGGCGCTCGCCGGATCGTCTACACCGGCGATACGGCGTTCGATGCCGCGCTCGGCGCGTGGGCATCGGGGTGCGACGTCTTGCTGGCGGAGTGCTCGTTGCCCAAAGCGATGGCGGTTCCATCGCATCTCACGCCCGAGGAATGCGGCACTTTGGCCGCGATCGCATCGCCGCGACTGTTGGCGCTGACACACTTGTATCCACCGGTCGAGCAGGTCGACATTCGCGCCCTCGTCGCCGAGCAGTTCGGCGGTGCCCTGGCGCTGGCGACTGACGGCTGGTCGACGGAGATCGAGGACGAGTAATGCTCGTGGTCATGAAGCACGGCGCGACGCAGGCCGAGGTCGATGCGGTCGTCGCCGCGATCGAGGAGATGGGGTACGAGGCCCGTCCGATGCCCGGCGCGCAGCGCACCGCCATCGGGCTCGTCGGCAACGACGGGCGCGTGGATGGCTCCCGCATCGAAGGGCTCGCCGGCGTGGGCCAGGTGATCTACGTCTCACAGCCGTACAAGCAGGTGTCACGCGAGTGGAAGCCGGAGAACACGCTCGTGGAGATCGCGCCGGGCGTCGTCTTCGGCGGTCCGGAAGTCGTGCTCGTCGCCGGTCCGTGCTCCGTCGAATCAGAGGAGCAGATCGTGACCGCGGCGCGAGAGGTGAAGGCCGCCGGCGCGGCGTGCCTGCGCGGCGGCGCGTTCAAGCCGCGCAGCTCTCCGTATTCGTTTCAAGGTCTCGGCAAGAAGGGGCTCGAGCTACTCGCGCTCGCGAAGCGCGAGACGGGACTCGCCATCGTCACCGAGGCGATGGACGAAGAGGGCGCGGAGCTCGTCGCCGAACTCGGCGACTGCATCCAGATCGGCGCGCGCAACATGCAGAACTACTCGCTGTTGAAAGCGGTCGGCCGGTTGGGAAAGCCGGTGCTGCTCAAGCGCGGCCTCGCCGCGACGATCAGCGACCTGTTACTGAGCGCCGAATACATTCTGGCTGAGGGCAACGGCCGCGTGATCTTGTGCGAGCGCGGCGTGCGGAGCTTCGACACCGCGGCGCGGAACATGTTCGACCTCACGGCGATTCCGATCGTGCATCAGCTCTCGCATCTCCCGATCGTCGCCGATCCCAGTCACGGCACCGGCATTCGCGACAAAGTGATTCCGATGGCGCGCGCCGCGCTCGCCGCCGGCGCGGACGGCATTCTCGTCGAAGTGCATCCGAATCCGGAGCGTGCGCTCTCGGACGGCGCGCAATCGCTGTACCCGCAGCAGTTCGCGCAATTGGTGGGCGAGCTGCGCGCGATTGCCGGCGCGATCGGACGAACATTGACGCCGGCGCCACGGACCGCCGCTCCCGCGCGGGTGTAGAAGAATGAGCACCACGCTCTGATCTCCGAGGGATTCATGAAGGTTGTTGCCGCCATGCTGCTCTCCGCATCGATCGCCGCCCCGCGCCAGTCGACCGATGCGACGCTCGACCGCGCCGTCGCGGCGTACGCCAAGGTGAAGACGCTGAATGCCAGCTTCACGCAGAGCATCACCAACCCGCTCACGGGCTCGGCGATTACCTCGCGCGGTGAGATGCTACAGCAGATTCCCGGGAAGCTCTCCGTGCGTTTCACCGATCCCGCCGGCGATCGCATCGTCGCCGACGGCAAAGCGGTCTGGGTGTACCTGCCGAGCACCGATCCGAAGCAGGTGCTGAAGCTGCGCGCTGGCGAGGGCGTCACGGGCACGCCCGACGTGACCGCGCAGTTTCTCGAGTCGCCGAAGTCGCGCTACACCGTGTCGGATGCGGGCAAATCGTCGATCGCCGGACGCCCGGCCCACGCGCTGCTGCTCGTGCCCAGGCAGGCCGGCATGCCTTTCTCCAAAGCGACCATCTGGGTTGACGATGCCGACAATCTCGTGCGCCAATTCGAGACCGTTCAGGGCGACGGCGTCGTGCGGCGCGTGACGATCACGCGACTCGCCATCAACGGTCCCGTCGATGCCGCGGCGTTCACGTTTGTGCCGCCGAAGGGCGTCAGCGTCTTCGATCAGAGCCGCTGACGCGGCGGGGCGGAGCGTCACGAACACCCTGCTCCGTCGTCTCCTATGCGGTCGCTCGTCAACCCTCTTGGAGACTTCATGTCCGCACACCGCTCCGCCATCCTCGCGCTGGCCATCCTCGGCTCGTTCGCGCTGACCTCCTGCGCGCGTGAAGAGCCGAAGGAAGATCCGCGGGCGGCGCCAATGGCGATCGACGCGCAGAACCACGCGTGGATGCGGGCGTTGAAGAAGGCCGACATCGCGGCGGTCGGCGCGTTTTATTCGGACAGCGCCACCCTGATGGCGCCGAATACGGACATGGTGTACGGACGCGGATCGATCACGGCGTTCTTCAAGAGCGCCAACGAGTTCGGCCTGACCGAGATGCGTCTTGCGACGGTGAACATCCTCTCCGGGCCGCACATGGCC
>JALZAE010000415.1 GCA_030948535.1 Gemmatimonadota bacterium
ACGCTGCGCCACGCCATCGGCTACCCACGGCTGATCGTGCGTATGACGACGGTAGCAGCTCCGGCGGGCGTGCAGCTGAGCGTCGATGACGACACCATCGCGGGAACAATCACGCTGAGCGGCACGATCGCGCTGGGGCGCGACACCCTACTCGCGATCGCGTACCCTCAGCCACGCGACGCCTTTCTGGCAGCGCTGCGGACGGCGTTGCGCGCGCGCGGTGTGGTGATCCGGGCGCGCCCCACGACGATCCCTCCGCCCGCGGCGCGACCGCTCTTTGTCATTAGCTCGCGACCGTTGCGCGATCTGATGCCGATGATGGAGAAGCCATCGCAGAACCAGATGGCCGAAATTCTCCTGAAGACATTGGGACTCGAGCGCGGTGGCGCGGGTCGCGCCGACAGCGGAGCGGCGGTGGTCGGTCGTCAGCTCGCCGCCTGGGGAGCGAGCGACGACGGATTTGTCGTGCGCGACGGCAGCGGTCTATCGCGTTACGATCTCATATCACCAGAGACGCTCGTGCGCGTGCTGGCAGCAATGCGCCGCGATTCCTCATTCGCGGTCTACTACGAGGCGCTTCCGATCGCGGGCGTCGACGGTACGATGCGCAACCGGCTCAAGGGCACCGCGGCTCAGGGGAATGTTCGCGCGAAGACGGGCTTCATCTCGAACGCTCGCTCGCTCTCCGGTTACGTGACGACCGCCGACGGCCGCATGCTCGTGTTCACCGCCCTCTGCAACAATTGGACGGCCCGGCGGTCGGCGATCGATGCGATGCAGGACGCAATCGCGTTGCGCCTCGCCACGTATAGCGAGCGCACGCGCTGATGCTCAGCGTTGCCGAGGCGAGCGCGGCGATTCTCGCGGGTATCGCACCCCTCGGCACCGAGCGAGTGCCGCTGCTCGACTCGTTAGGCAGAGTGTTGGCCGAACAGATCATTTCGCCGCTGACGCTCCCGGCCTGGGACAACTCGGCCATGGATGGCTACGCCGTCCGCGGCGCCGATGTCGAGAGCGCATCGGACGGAACGGCGGTGATGCTGCGCGTCATCGAGAGCGTGGCGGCGGGCGCGTTTCCAGCGAAACCGCTCGAGCCGGGCGCGGCGACGCGCATCATGACGGGAGCGCCGCTGCCAAAGGGTTGTGACACGGTCATTCGGGTCGAGGACACCGACGGTGGTCTCGAGCGGGTGACGATTCGCAACGCGCGGGACGTCGGCAAGAATGTTCGCCGCCGCGGCGAAGACATTCGCGCGGGCGACCAGGTGCTCGAGCGCGGTGCGGCAATTCACGCGGCGCAGATCGGGGTGTTGGCATCGGTCGGCGCGGGGACGGTCGACGTATTCCGCCGGCCGCGCGTGGCGTTCCTCGGCTCGGGCGACGAGCTGGTCGAGCTCGACCGCTTCGACGAGGCGCTGGCGGGTCGCAAGATCGTGAGCTCGAACAGCTACACACTGCACGCGATGATCCGCGCCGCCGGCGGGCAGCCGGTCAACCTCGGCGTCGCGCGCGACGATCCCGCCGATCTTCGCGCGCGATTCGAGAGCGGCGCGGGCAACGATCTTCTGATCACGTCGGCGGGAATCTCGGTCGGCGAGTTCGACTACGTGCGCGATGTGCTCGTCTCGTTGGGCGCGGAGATGAAGTTCTGGAAAGTGCGCATGCGGCCCGGCGCGCCGCTTGGCTTCGGCACCATCGGCGGAATGCCATGGATCGGACTGCCGGGGAATCCGGTGTCGACGATGGTGACGTTCGAGCTGTTCGTGCGGCCGGTGATCAGGCGGATGCTCGGACAGCAGCGGCTGTTCCGCCGTGCAGTCGATGTCGTACTCGAGGAACCGGTGACGATCGGCGCGAGGCTCATGCACTTTCTGCGCGCCATCGTCACACCGCGCAGCGACGGTACGCTCGGCGCGCGACTGACGGGCCCGCAGGGCTCCGGCATCCTGATGTCGATGACGTTGGCGAACGCGCTCCTGGTGGTACCGGAGGATCGCCAACGCATCGAAGCCGGCGATACTCTTCACGCCATCCTCCTCGGTGATGATGCGCAGCTCGCGACCGATTTCTCGCTCTGATCCCGCGGCGCTGGTCGCGTCGCTCGAGCGGCGCTTCGTCACTGCGGAGTCGACCGAGCTGGTCGGCGGCGAGGAGATCACGCTGCTGCGTCCGCGCAGCGCCGACGCCCTGATCAGCGAGGTCGACTTCGAGCGCGACGAACGCCTGCCCTATTGGGCGGACCTGTGGCCATCATCGCTCGTGCTCGCGTCACGCCTCCTCGAGGAGACGCGCGCGCACGGCACGATGCTCGAGCTCGGCTGCGGCCTCGGACTGGTGACGATCGCGGCGATGCGCGCCGGCTGGAATGTCGTCGCGACCGACTACTACGAGGATGCCCTGCGCTTCACGCGCGCGAACGGTTGGCGAAACCTCGGCATCGAGCCGGCGACGCGTCTGGTCGACTGGCGCGATCTGCCGAGCGACCTTGGTACTTTCGACCGTGTGGTGGCCGCGGATGTTTTGTACGAGCGCGACTACGCGGCGGTCGTCGCCAAAGTGCTGGCGCGCACGATCGCGCCTGGCGGCGACGCCATCGTTGCCGATCCCGGCCGGGTCGCGACACCGGAGTTCTTGGTGGAATGCGGACGCCGCGGACTTCGGATTGCGGATCGAGAGACACGACCGTTCGAGATTGGAGTGATCTCGCAGCGGATCGCGTTGTTCAGGATCGTTCACGCGGTGCGAGCCGCGGATTTCCCGTTGCTCCCGCAACAACAACAGTAACCGCAACAGCAGCCGCAGATTTCGCGGATCGATCGGGATTAGGCGAAGGGCGTAGCCGCCAAGGCCTCTGCGCTACAACTGCAAGTTTTTTGGGCACAGCTGCAAGAGATCGGCGCAGATCCGCGGCGCCCTTGCCCTTTGATGAGAAACAGGCACCGCGACAATGAATCACGGTGCCCGTCTCAAGTTCACAATCTGCGACTCGAACGTCAGGCGTCGAGCTTCAGCGGCAATTGGCGTAGGCGCTTTCCGGTCAGGGAGAACACTGCGTTCGCGACGGCCGGTGCGATCGGCGGCGTACCTGGCTCGCCGATGCCGCCGGGCCGTTCGGTGCTCGGCACGATGTAGACCTCGATTTGCGGCATCTCGGTCAGGCGCATAACGCGATAGTCGTGAAAGTTGCTCTGCTTCACGCGGCCCCTTTCCAGCGCGATCTCGCCCTTGAGCGCCGCCGTGAGTCCGTAGACGATGCCGCTTTCGATCTGCGCCTCGACGGTATCGGGATTGATCACTCGGCCGCAATCGACGGCGCAGACCACGCGATGGACGGTGATCGCGCCCTTGTCGACCGAGACCTCCGCCACCTGTGAGATGAAGCTGCCAAAGCCTTCGACGACGGCGACGCCGCGAGCGCGTCCCTTCGGCAGCAGCTGCTCGTTCGCCTTCGCGACCGCAAGATTGAGCACGCCGAGGTGCCTCGGCTTGTCCGCGAGCAGCTTGCGACGCAGCTCGATCGGATCCTGCTTGCCGGCGTGCGCAACTTCGTCGATGAACGACTCGAGCACAAAGGCATTTTGCGAATGTCCGACCGAGCGCCAGAAACCGACCGGCACCGGCGTCTCCGCCATCGTGTACTCGACGCGCCGGTTCGGAATCGCGTAGATGAAATCCTTTCCCGTACCGGCGACCGAATCGCCGTCGACGAACGTCTTGGGCGTCGGACCCGCCATGCGGCGCGCGATCACCGACGGCGCGACGACATGGTGAGTCCACGAGACGGGCGCGCCACTCGCATCGAGCGAGGCGGTGAAGCGATGGAGCGACGCGGGCCGATAGAAGTCGTGCTGCATGTCGTCCTCGCGCGACCACATCACCTTCACCGGCTTGCCGATCGCCTTCGACACCTCGACGGCGTCTTGCACGAAATCGACTTCCGAGCGGCGGCCGAAACCGCCGCCAAGGAACGTCGAGTGCACCTGGATCTTCTCTGGAGAGAGACCGGTAACCTTCTGCGCCATGTTGAACGTCGCGGTGGGCCCCTGCGTCGGCGCCCAGACTTCGCAGCTGTCGGCGCGCACATCGGCCGTGCAGTTCATCGGCTCCATCGACGCGTGCGCGAGAAATGGCAGATGGTATTCGGCCTCGATCGTCTTCGCGCTCGCGGCGGTGACGTCACCTTGCTGATGCACCTCTGAACCGGGCGATGCGCCGAGCGTTTTGAACTGTGCCGCAATGTCGCTCGAGCTCAACGCGTGGTGCTCGCCTTCATCCCACGTAATGTCGAGCGCGCGCTTGCCTTGCAGCGCCGGCCAGTATCCATCGGCGATGACGGCGACGCCGCTCGAGATCTGCACGACATCGCGCACGCCCTTGATCGTCTTCGCCTTGGTGGCGTCGAACTTTTTGACCTTGCCACCGCACACGGAGCAGCGCGCCACCGTGGCGACGAGCATCCCCGGAACCTTGACGTCGATGCCGAAGCGCGCGGTGCCATCGGTCTTCTGCGGAACGTCGACGCGCTTCATGCGCGTGCCGACGAGCGTGTAGTCCTTGGCGTCCTTGAGCTTTGGTGTCGCCGGCACGGGCATCGTCGCCGCGTCGTTCGCGAGATCGCCGTAGCCGATCGACCGGCCGCTCGCGTCGTGGAAGACCTTTCCCTTCCCGGTGCGCAGCGTCGATGCATCGACGCTCCACTTCTGCGCCGCGGCCGCGACGAGCATCTCGCGTCCCTGCGCGCCGGCTTTCCGAAGCGGATCCCACGAGGTGCGCACGCTCGTGCTGCCGCCGGTGCCCTGTCCGCGGCCGCGCTGCTTTTGATAGTCCGGTCCGACCTTGGCGAACTCGATGCGGACGTTGGCCCAATCGGCGTCGAGCTCCTCGGCGACGATCATCGGCAGGGCAGTCATGACTCCCTGCCCCATCTCGGCCTTGTCGGCAAAGATGGTGACGATGCCATCGGTGCCGACGGTGAACCATCCGTTCGGCTCGAACGACGCCACGCCCGCGGCGCCGAGCGTGCGGCCGAGCCGGTCGATGACCGGGAGCGAGAAGGCGATCACGAGACCGGCGCCGGCGGTGGCGCCCGTCCTCAGGAAATCACGACGCGAGACGTCGATGGTGGTCGACATGGTCAGGCCCCCTGCGCAGCGCGGTGGATCGCCTGGCGAATGCGATTGTAGGTGCCGCACCGGCAGATGTTGCCGTTCATCGCTTGATCGATCTGCGCGTCGGTCGGCTTGGGATGCTTGGCGAGGAGCGCGGCGGCGGACATCAACTGCCCGCTTTGACAGTATCCGCACTGCGGCACCTCTTCAGCAATCCACGCCTGCTGCAGCGCGTGGCTACGGTCGGGCGAGAGTCCCTCGATCGTCGTGATCTTTTTCGCCCCGACGGCAGAGACCGGCGTCACGCACGCGCGCGTGGGCACGCCGTCGAGATGGACTGTGCACGCGCCGCACTGTGCCATGCCGCATCCGAATTTCGTGCCGGTCATGCCTAACG
>JALZAE010000433.1 GCA_030948535.1 Gemmatimonadota bacterium
CGTGACGACTGGCGGACTGCTCGGCTACGCGTGGCGAGACCCGGCCGCGGGTGGTCGGTACCACTACGTCGAGCTTGGGTCCATGCCGACGGTGGCCAGTACGTTCGCCGCTGCGGCACAATGCGCAGCGGGCAACATCGGCGCCGCGACCAACGGGGGCTTTCTCCAGATCACTCCCGGCATTCCGATCGGCGGACCGTTCATCTCCCCACCGGTGGGCGCGCCCATCTATCTCTATCAGCGGCTCCGGTACCGCTTCGCCGCATCGGTTACCATCCCCGGCACGACAGCGCTGTGGCGCGATGTCCTGCGCACCGGCGCAAGCGAGGAGATCGCATCGCCACTCGGTAACGGGTCGCAGTTCGCGTGGTTCCTCAAGAGTGATAGCCAGGTTCCGGTCGTCGCGGCGCCGGCGGCGCTCGCGTCGATCGCGGGATTTAAGATAACGATGAATGGTATTTACGAACGTACGGCTGAAGGTGCCATGGCACCGGCGAGCGCGTTGGTGTCGACGTCGATCTTCTTTCGCAATCGGCTGGATTGAGCATGACCACGCGATCTCGCCGCGCGCCTCGGCCGGCAACGAATGGACGTCGCGGGATCGCGCTCCCCATCGTGATGCTCGCGTCGTTGCTGCTCGCGGCCGCGCTCGGCGTCACCTTCATCATGGTCGGATCGGAGCGGCGCGTCATCAGCAGCTATCAGAGCCAGGTGCTCGCACTCTCACTCGCCGAGACTGGTCTCGAGCGGTGCTCTCGCCGGCCGGTGACCTGCGGCCTGAGCGCAACACCGGTGTCGGCACATGACTCGGTGCGTGTGCCGCTCACCGGTGGATACGCCGACGTCATCATCGAGCGATTGCGCGACACGTCCGCGGCACTCCCGGCGCTCCTCGTCATTCGTTCGACGGGTGTACTGACGCGGCGCGGGGTTGGTCGCGACCCGTTTGCGTCGCGCACAGTGGCGGCGATGGCGACTTGGTCCGCGAACAAACTGTCACTGCCCGGCGGCTTCACAAGCCTGAACGGATTGACCATCACGGGAGGCGCCGCGACCCTCACCGGAACGCCGCCGGGGGGCTGCACCGGATACTCCGCGAAGCCGGGCGTCGCGGTGCCGACGGCGCCCGGGTACGCTGGTCCCGGAGTCGGTGGGGGCGTCAAGCCCCTCGGCACACCGAGCGACGCGGCCGACTCCGTTCATCTCGACTGGGGCGGAATCATCAACGGAAGCGCGATCACACCCAGCGTGACCATTCCGCCCGGGAGTTGGCCCGGCACTGGATGGCACGTCATCAAAGTCGTCGGCAATGTGAGTGTCGGAGTTCCCGAGAACGGCAGCGGCCTACTGATCGTCACCGGAAATCTCACAATCACGGGAAATTGGCAGTGGAACGGCGTCATCCTCGTGGGCGGCACGTTGACCGCGAACGGCAATGACAATATTCAGGGCGGCATCATCACCGGACTCAACCGCAAGATTGGATCGCCGGTCGTTGGCACGGACATCGGCAACGGCAACAAGACGATTCAATACAATCCATGCATGGTGGACAGCGCGCTGGCGCAGTTCTCCAACCTTGCACTGCAGCGGAATACCTGGACGGACAGCTATCCCACGCCATGACAGCGCGAAGAAGCGCGTCACCCGGGCGAATCTTTCGTGGTGACGCAATTTAGCATACGATAGACGTCGGATCGCCGCGCTTTCCAGAGGTCGATCGATGTCAGCGTTTCGCTCGCGCCTGCCGCACGCTCTACTGCTCGGCCTGCTCTGCGCCGCCGACACGCTGCGCGCGCAGATCATCCGCGGCCGCGCCTCCTCCGACGGCGCGCCCCTCGCCGATGTGTTGGTCATCGTCAGCGACACCGCGGGGGCGAAGATGGCCGAGTCGCTCGTTGACGAGTCGGGACGATATGCGATTGGCCTGCGCGGGCCGGGGCGCTATGTGCTGCGTGCGCAGCGCATCGGCTTCAACACCATGACGAGCGCGCCGTTCAGCGTCCACACCGGCGAGAGCGTCGTGCGCGATCTGGTCATGACGGTTCATCCCTTCTCGCTCAACAGCATCGTCATCAATGCGGGGAACCGCTGCGTCGTGCGACCATCGGAGGGAGAGGCCGCGGCGCGAGTGTGGGACGA
>JALZAE010000435.1 GCA_030948535.1 Gemmatimonadota bacterium
GCATTTCCCTGAATGCCGCAATCGAGATGGCCACGGCCAGCCTGGAGCGCTGCCGGGCCGACGGCTACAAGGTGACCATCACGGTACTGAATCGCCACGCGCGCCCCGCGGTCGTGTTGAGCGAAGACGGCGTCAATCCGCACACCATCGAGAACAGCATGCGCAAGGCCTACACGGCGTTCACGACCAAGGCGCCGTCGGCCGAAATGGGCAAGCGAACCCAGCCCAACCTCTCAGGCTACCTGGTGCTCGACAAGATCACGACGATCGAAGGCGGGCTGCCGATCTTCGCGGGCAAGGAGCTCGTCGGTGCGATCGGCATCTCGGGCGCGCCGGGCGGCGAGAAGGACGCGGCGTGCGCGCAGGTCGGCATCGACAAGGTCGCCAAGGGATTCGCGAACTGAGCGGACGACTGAGCTGAACGCGCGCGCCGTGCGATGAAGCGCGAAGTCCTGATCGCCGGAGGCACCGGATACATCGGAACGCGACTGGTCGCCGCGCTGATCGCACGCGGTCATCACGTGCGCGTGCTTGCGCGCGCCGCGTCGATCGATCGCGTTCCTGCAGGCGCCCAAGCAGTCATCGGCAACGCGCTCGATGCGCGCTCGATCGAGGCTGCGCTGTCCGGCGCGGACACCTTGATCCATCTGATCGGCACCGCGCATCCCGGACCGGGCAAGGCTGATGAGTTCGTGTCGGTCGATCTCGCGTCGGCGAGAGCGGCGGCTCTCGCGGCCTCGCGGACTTCGATCGCGCACTTCGTCTATGTGAGCGTGGCGCAGCCGGCTCCGGTGATGAAAGCCTATGTCGCCACGCGAGTCGAGGCGGAGAACGCGATTCGCGCGACCGGCGTCGCCGCGACGATCGTTCGACCCTGGTACGTCCTCGGTCCCGGTCATTGGTGGCCGATCGTTCTCCTCCCCTTCTATGCGCTCGCGCGGTCGATCCCGCCAACCCGCGATACTGCCGAGCGTCTCGGACTCGTGACGCTCGCGCAGATGGTCGATGCGTTGGTGCGTGCCGTCGAAAGTCCGCCCGGACGTGATGAGGTGCGCATCGTGGACGTGCCCGCGATCAGGGGGCGAACGTCGGGATAAAGTCCGCCATGAACAATGGCCGCGAATCTGGCATAATCGCGCGTTCACCAATTCCGGCAAGTAGCTCGCGTGATGGCTTTGCATGCTCAAGCCCTGCGAACCGGCTACCAAAGATCCGAGGTCCCCATGAAAAAAGACATTCATCCCGCATACCGCGAAGTCGCGTTCGTCGATCTGTCGAACGACTTCAAGTTCATCACGCGCTCGACCATGAGCGCGAAAGAGAAGATCACGATAGACGGCAAGGAATATCCGCTCGTCAAGATCGAAGTCTCGTCCGAGTCGCATCCGTTCTACACGGGCAAGCACAAGATCGTCGACACCGCGGGGCGCGTCGAGAAGTTCCGCCAGAAGTTCGGCAACCGTTCGGGCAAGGCTGCGGCCTGATCGCCTTTGTCGAGTTTGCGCGACACCGGAACAAGGCAGCCTCGGCTGCCTTTTTTGTTGCATCCGGTTGCAACGTCCGACGCCGCTTTTGCTGCGCATCGCGTTTTGTTTCGGCCATCATGACGCCGTGAATTTCTCTTCCCCCCACACGACTCCCGGTTCGCTGTCGCATCCGACGGGCCATTCCCCCGCGCGCCTGATCGCGTCGGACACGTTGAAGTTGCCGCGCTGGGCGTTGATCGCGCTCTGCCTCGTGTACATCCTGCCGGGACTGATCGGACGCGACCCGTGGAAGAGCGAGGACGCGGCGGGCTTCGGCGTGATGTGGACGATGGCCACCGGCTCGGGTCACGGCGGATTCGCGGATTGGCTGTTGCCCAACGTGGCGGGCGCGCCGGTGCTCGAGTCGGGCCCCTTGATGTACTGGGTGGGCGCGATCTGCATCGCCGTTTTCGGACATGTCGTGAATGCCGCTCTCGCAGCTCGGCTCGCGACGGTGATCTTTTTTTTCGTGGCGGTCACGGGCATCTGGTACGCGACCTACCTCGTCGGACGGCGACCCGCCGCGCAGCCGGCCGCGCTTGCGTTCGGCGGGCAGCCTGAGGCGCGCGACTACGGACGCGTGCTCGCCGACGGCGCGCTGTTGATCCTGCTCGCGACCATCGGCCTGCTCGTGCGCGCACACGAAAGCTCGTCGGACGTCGCGATGCTCGCGATGCTGTCGCTCGCGCTCTACGGCATGGCGCGCAGCCTGGACTCTCGCAACGCGGGCGCCGGCTGGATC
>JALZAE010000447.1 GCA_030948535.1 Gemmatimonadota bacterium
GCCGCCGCCGGCGCCGCGACGCCGGCGTAGCGCACCATGCACGCCGCCGCGGCAAACACTCCGTAGACGAGCGGCCGATCGCGCTCCCGCGTCATGGCCAACACCGTGAGCGCGAGACAGGCGAGGAAGAGCGGCTCGCTGAGGATCGCCAGATGTGTGTCGACCATCGCCGGTGTCACCATCAGCAGGACGCCGGCGAGCAGGCCGGCACCCAGTCCCACCGCATCCCCGACGAGCCAGACGACGGTGGCAATGGTGACGAGTGCGGAGAGCGCCACGACTATTCGTGCCGACTGCACCGGCGGCAATCCCAGCGCGTGACCAACGGCAATCGTAACTGGAAATCCCGGCGGAAAATGCGCCAGCGGCACCGTCTCCGCTTCCGAGTCCCAATCGTAGGTCGGCGCGAGCAGCGTGCCCGAGCGTACGAGCGTCGTCGCGGCCAGCACGTACGACACGGCGTCGGGATCGAGTCCCGGCCCGGGCGGTTCGGAGGCGGTGAGCGTGAGACCAAAGGCGACGACGCCGAGGGCGAGCGCCGCGATGAAGCGGGGACGATTCATGAAGCGAGTTGAATGACGGTCCGACGCACGACGGGGAGGAGCAGAATCGCTCCTCCCCGTAATGCCTTGTCTACCCCGCAGACGCTAGAACTGCGGCGGCTTGGTAGTATCGCGCCGAACGGCCGAGTCGGCCTTCGCCGCATCGGCGACCGTACCGGCGCCGAGCACGACGATCTCGACGCGGCGATTGCGCTGCCGCCCCTCGGGCGTCGCGTTCGTCGCAACCGGCTGCGTCTTGCCGTAGCCGCTCGACTTGATGTGCGACGCGTCGATGCCGCCGGCCACCAGTGAGGCGCGCACCGATGCTGCGCGATCCTCGGAGAGCTTCTGGTTGTAGGCGTCGCCACCCGTGGCATCCGTGTGACCTTCGACGGAGATCTGATTGTTCGGGTATTGCTGCAGCACGGCGGCGATCTGACGGATCTTCGCCTCGCTGCCGGACTTGAGGTTCGCCTTGTCGACGTCGAAGAGCACGTCGCTCAAGCTCACCACCAGTCCGCGGGACGTCTGCTGCAAGTTCGTGATCTCGACGACGAGCGAGCGGAGCTGGTTCAGCGCGGCGTTGAGACGGGCATTGGCAGAGTCCGCGACGGCTTTCAGCGAGTCGGAGCGCATCTGCTCGGCGCTCAGCGCGGTCGTGACCGCGGCATTCTTGTCGCGGAGCGCGGCGTTCTCAGCCTGCGAAAGCTGATTCTGCGCGGCGAGCGCGTCGCGCTGTGCCTGCGTGAGCGAGATGAGCCGGCGATCGCGAATGGAGCGAAGGCTGTCGGCGGAGGCACTCAGCAGCACGCGAGCGTTCTCAGCATCCGCTTCCTGCGTCGTGCGCCAGGCAATTTGGGCCAACCCCGAAATGAATTCCGCGGCGCGCCCTTCCGCCTCGGCGTTGTCGGCGTCGGTGATCGCCTTCTTTGCGCGGATCATCGGACCCTCGGCGCGACGCTCGGCGCCTTGCTGCTCGAGCGTGGCGTACATCTGCTTTGCTTGCGCGAGCTGCGGCGGCGATCCCGCCGACGAACACGCCACCGCGCCCGTGACGAGCGCGACAAAAACGATGAGTCGACGAGCGATCATTGTGCACCTCCAGGGGGCAGCGCGGCGAGAGCGGCCGCGGCGCGATCGTGCGCGCGCTGGGCTTTCACGCGCTCGGCCTGCGCGCGCGCGAAGGCCGCGTCGGCCGCGGCGAGGCGCGCGTTGAGCGCCGTGCGATTGTCGTCCTTGTTCGTCATCGCGGTTTGCGCGAGCTGAAAGTGCGCCTGCGCGCTCACCATCGCCTCCGAAGCCAGTGTATCGGCGCCGGCGGCCTTCGCGTCCGCGATGCGACGCTGTGCGTCGAGAAATGTCGTCGAGGCTTCGCCCGAATACGGCAGCGGCCCGCCGGTACTCGCGCACGCCGCGAGAACCAACACGAGGCCTACAGCCTGTGCTTTGTTCATGTCCATCCTCCGAGTGGTGGTACGATCTCCGTGAACGACATCGAGCAATCCGCGTTCCACGATGGAGACGAGAAAAGCGAAGCATTCAGGCAAAAAAACGCAGCTGCCGTAGCGGTTCGGTGTTTGTTTGGCTAGCATCAAACATGGGCTTCGAGCAGCAGGCACTGTTTCCAGGGCACGTATCGAGCCGGGCGCTTCCGACGATCGGTGAGCAGAAAGACATCACCTATCACGGCACGCACTCGAAGAGCGTCTTGAATGACCCCGCGACGACGGGCATGGGCTACTGGTCGATCAATCCTTACGTCGGCTGTGCGTTTGGTTGCGCCTACTGCTACGCCCGGTACGCGCATCGCTACGTGCTCGAGCGCGTGCTCGCCTCGAGGAGCTTGGTCGATGACTCGCTGCGCGAGGACGCGAAGGCGATGCCACCATGGCTCGCCTTCGAGCGGCACATCGTCGTCAAACAGAACGCGCCGGCCGTGCTCAGCCGAGCGCTTCGGCAGGGCAGCGACAAGCATCTCGAGCTCATTCGCGGCGAGACGATCGTAATAGGCACGGCGACTGATCCGTACCAGCC